>NZ_JBEQZJ010000043.1:0-33101 GCF_045223415.1 Hoskinsella mucinilytica
CCTTTTTTTATCGCTAAAGCTTTCTTAGAACCCCTTGTATAACAAGGGGTTTTCACTATACAAAAATAAGACAGGTAAGTGACCTGTCTTGACTAAAGTTGATGGAGATATTCTAGAATTTCACCTGCATTTTTATCTGGGCTTGCTTTTTCATAGCTCTTGATGATGGTTCCTTCTTCATCAATGACATAAGTGCTTCTTGTGATGCCCATATATGTTTTACCATAAAGCTTCTTTTCTTTCCAGACATCATAAGCTTCAATGACCTTATGTTCTACATCACTTAATAAAAGGAAAGGTAGTTCATATTTTGCTTTGAAATTCTGATGTGCTTTTTGGGTATCCTTACTGATACCAATGACCACAACATTGTTTTGTTTGAAAGCGTCATAGGCAGATTTGAAGGCACAAGCCTCACGTGTACAGCCAGGTGTATTGTCCTTTGGATAAAAATAAAGGATGACCTTTTTTCCTAGAAAATCATGTAAAGATACTTCATTGCCCATTTCATCGGGCAAGGTAAAATCCATTGCTTTGGTTCCTATTTCTAACATATTATCACTCCTTGTACTTATTTTATCAGAAAAAAGACTGGGAATACAGCGATATGTTTGGTAAAATATAGCGTGGAGAAAGAGGTAGATGAAATGATTAAACTTGTAGCATGTGATTTGGATGGAACATTGCTGGATGAAGAGCACAAGGTGCCAAAAGAAAATGCAATCGCAATCAAACGATTGCAGGATGCCGGTATTCAGTTTATGACGGCAACCGGCAGGACTTATGATAGTGTAGCACCATTACTTGAGCCATATGGGATAACATGCGTTCATCTGTTGGTCAATGGCGCATTGATGAAGGATCAAGATGGAAAGATATTATATGAAAATCCAATGGAATTATCTCATGTGAAGACCATTACGGATATTTTGATAAAAGAAGACCTTTGTTTTAATTTATATACACAAGGTGGGTCAATGACCCCAGATATTGAAAAAGCAAGAAGAGAATTTATCGAGCATATGAAGCAAAATGGTATGCAGGAAGCAGAAATCATAGAGATGATGGAACAAGCATCTTTTTGTCAATATGAACGAGAAGTAAACGATATGGAAGCCTTTTTAAAGGAGTCTCCGATCGTTTATAAGATGGAAACCTTTGGTGGAGATGTCGAGGTCTCACGAAGAGTAAGAAAAAAACTTTCAGAAGTTGAAGGATTGGCGTTATCGGATTCCATCTCTGAGAATATAGAAATTACCAAGCATAGCGCACAAAAAGGATATACCTTAAAGCATTATTGTGATGAACAGGGAATAAAGTTGGATGAAGTTGTGGTCATAGGAGATAGTATGAATGATCTTTCTATGATGAAAATGTTTCCTCACAGCGTTGCGGTGGCCAATGCATCCTCTATGATCAAAGAGGCAGCTCACTACATCACCAAAAGCAATCATGAGTTTGGCGTAGCCCATGTTCTGAATCAGATAGGTAAAAAGCCTTTTCATTTATAGAAAAATAAGGTAAAATAAACCATAGAGCGAAGAGAGGATGTTTGTTATGAAAAAACCTACCATTGCGGATGTTGCGGAAAAAGCCGGTGTTTCTAAACCAACGGTATCACGTTATCTAAAAAATGAAAATGTAAAGCCACAGATTCGAGAAAAAATTCAAGCTGCGATCGATGAATTAGGATATGTGGCAAAAGGGACTGTCAAGGTCAATGAACAACTGGATCTAAAGGAAGGAAGTCAACCAACGAAGAAGGAAGAAGTTAAAAAAACAATCAAAGCAAAAGCTAAGAAAGCAATCAAAGAGAAAAAAGGCTATAAGTTGGCTGTTTTGACGAAAAATCTTTCTGATTATCGTACCAGAGTTATGTTAGAGTCCTTACATAAGGCGTTATCAGAGTCAGGTTGTACTTTACAAATTGTTGCGACAGAGGGAAAGGAAGAGCTAGAAGAACAATACTTGACGATGTTCATCGTACAAAATGTCAATGCCATTTTGATTGAAAGTTGTTCAAGTACTGAATTTATTATGAAACAAATGAGAACCACTGCCATTCCTTGTGTGTTCTTAAGAGATCATATAGATGGTTGTGATACTGCAATGGATGAGGTTTTAGCAGCACATACATTAGCGAAATACCTTATGGAAAAACATCATTTGGTCATTCGTTATTTAGGTAGTGATGATGCTTTGACGAAAGATCATATGGAAGGAATTCGTAATGCATATCATGCATTAAAACAACCAATCGATATCATCGCAGTACAAAGTGAGGGTGGATATGAGGCTTTATTTGATCATATCAAAGAGCTATTTGCGGAACAAATTGATTTGTTGATCTTACAATCTGATGAAATGGCTGTGCCTGTCAGCAAATATTTAAAGGAATACCATATCGCAGTACCTCAAAATGTTTCTTTGGTTTGTTTTGGTGGAACTTCAATTACCAATGTGATGTCACCTTCTATGACAAGCTTGAAATATGATTATACAGGATATGCTGAGTATATTTGTCAATCTGTATTTGCGATGATCGAGAAAAAAGCATTGCCAGAAAAGAAAGCCTATTTCAAGGTGGAAGAAAAAGACAGTGTTAGATAATGAAAAAAGGAGAAAACTGAAGGCTAATGCCACATAAGGAAGTATCGTGAAACAACATGGAAATACAACCTTATTGGCATCGCAAAGGCGAAACAATTGAATAAGAATTCAATCGGAGTGAAATTACTCGGATGAATCACATTCACAACAGAGGCACAAAAATTGAGAGGTGCATAATAATGCGAGCTGCATTTCAAATACTTTCAATACCATATCGAATCATTGACGGCTCTCCTTCTTATTGTGTGTTTCACCGTGCTGATTTCAACCAATGGCAATTTATAGCCGGAGGTGGCGAAGATAACGAAATACCTTTGGAAACTGCGAAAAGAGAAACCTTTGAAGAAAGTGGAGTACAATCAGAGAAGTGGGTGGAATTGAAAAGTCTATCTTATATTCCTGCTACAGTTATATCAAAAAAACATCGACAGTATTGGGATAAGGACACTTACGTAATACCTGAGTATACCTTTGGTTTCGAGTGCAAAGACGATATAAAATTGTCCCACGAACATACAGAGTGTGTTTGGTTGACTTATGATGAAGCAACAAAAAAACTTAAATGGGATTCAAACCGCACGGCTCTATATGAGCTTAATTGTCGGTTGGTGGACTCAAACGAGGAACAATACGAAAAAGACAGCAAAAATGTCACATACGGTAACAAGCAGGGAAATTATAGTAACACTTTCCGAAAGTAAAAAAACGGTGTAACCCATTTTGGGGGTTACACCGTTTTCTACATAAAAGCTTCCTTATCTGGCGTTGCCTAACCGTGTTCTCCTTTTCTTTATGCGTTTTTGATGCGTAAGGCAGTCAGCTTATCTTGAGCAATCTTTCGATAAACTTCTTCATTTCTACTTTCATACATCATCATTGCCCAATAGCACCATAGATAATTATGGAAGTTTTCCCATAGATCCAGCTCTTTCCTGATTTGTGGCGTGATCTTGTCAAAATAAACTTGATAGAAGCGCTCTCTTAGCACGGGATCCAAAATTTCATTTTCACTTAAAAAGCTCATGACATCAAATAAGGGATCATTATCAGCTGCATATTCATAATCGATTAAGTAAGCACGATGATTGGCAAATAGAATGTTTCCATCCACCCAATCATTGTGACATAATACCTTGGGATGATGTAAATGGGAAATACTGGATTCGATCCATCGGTATTCTGACAGATCAAACAAGGGATGCTTCGTATGTGATTGATATCCTTGTAATCGCTTTAGGGGATCAAAATCTTCTTGAATGGTTTTTTGTAGTCCATGGAAATGCTTCATAAGCAAAGCTACTTGTTCGATTTTATCTTCATCTTGACATTCCCCATAGGTCAAAGCACCTTCAAGATATCTTGTGACCTTATAACCACTAATTTCATCATAATAAATGGTTTCTACATCGATATCAGCATCTTGAATGGCAGCTAAAGCAAGGGTTTCATGATGCCGTTCAACAATATGTTCGGCATCTGGTCTTGGTACTCGGACGACAAATTGTTCATGATTCATCTCTAAGAGATAATTACAATTGGTTAAGCCTTTTTTCATATCCTGTAATTGGATATCTGTATTAAAAAATAAAGAATCCATAAAATCTTTGTAGTTCATGTTATGATCACCGCCTATTATGATAGCATATTTTTTACAAATTCGGTATAATAGAATGCGAGAAGGTGAAAGAAATGAACATTATGCTTGCGACCTGCAATGCTAAGTATATCCATAAAAACCTTGCATTACGATGGCTTTATACGACAAGTCCATGTCAAGAAGATGTTATCTTAAAAGAATATACCATCAAAGATGATGTCAAACGCATCGGAAATGAAATCTTGGAAATGAAAATCGATGTACTTTGTTTGAGTTGTTATATATGGAATATTGATATCCATAAGGAACTCATTCATTATCTAAAAAAACAAAATCATAACCTTCATATTATCGTAGGAGGACCGGAAGTCAGCTATGATTCATTTGAATTATTAGATCAGGGAGTCGATGCGATCAGTATAGGTGAAGGGGAAGAAAGCGTTTGGGAATATATACAGATGTTAAGGGAAGGAAAGAACTATGAAATAGCTGGTATGTACACTGCATCCTATCCCAATAAGGAATATCGAAAAGTCGAGCTATCTTTGTTGGAAACATATGAAACACCTTATTTCCTAAAGATGGATGAAGGGCAGTTTGCCAATCGTTATTTTTATTTAGAAACCAGTCGAGGATGTCCTTATGGTTGTACCTATTGTTTGAGCTCGGCTGATCGCTGTGTTCGTATGTTTTCCGATGCCTATGTATTTTCTATATTAGAGAAAATCAAGGATAGTGATATCAAACAAGTGAAACTATTAGATCGTACCTTTAACAGCAATCCCAAAAGAGCGTTGGCCATTGCTCGTTATATCAATGAACATTGCGTTCATCAAATCTTTCAATTTGAAATCGTGGCGGAAACCTTGAGTGAAGAATTATTGACTTTTTTCTGTGAAGAAGCAGATGTGTCAAGGTTTCGTTTTGAAGTAGGTGTACAATCTTTTCATACCAAAACATTGACTTCTGTCGGTAGAATGCAAAACAATGAGCGTTTAAAAGAAGTCATTACACGGTTAAATCAAGCAGGCTGTATCCTTCATGTTGATTTGATTGCCGGTCTTCCTTATGAAGGGATGGAAAGCTTTCATCATTCCTTTGATGAATTGTTTGCTTTACAAGCAAGTGAAGTACAATTGGGTATCTTGAAACTACTAAAAGGAACCAAGTTGCGTTCACAAAAAGAAGAATTTGGCTTTCAGTTTTCCTTATGTGCTCCATATGAGATCCAACAGACGAAGTGGTTGACAAGTGAGGAATTGATTTGTATTCATCATTGTGCCCACGCTACTGAGAAATTTTGGAACAGCGGTAAGCTTAGATGGACCTTGCGTGAAGTTTTAAGAAGAGGATGGTATACAAGTCCATTTACGATGTTCATGGCCTTAGGAGAAGCTTATGCCAAGCTACCTAGACCATATCAGCCATATCAATTATTTGCTTGTGTAAAACAAATACTTCAAGATCAAGAAGAAAAAGAAGTAGACGCATTATTATTGATGGAATATTATGCAAGTAATAAACAACGTCCAAAAAGATTTACACAATCATATGTGACATTAGATAAAAAGAAAGCATTGATGAATGATTGTTTGGATATGGAAATTGATCAACAAGATCACTTATTTCGATATGGGTTGATCGATATCGGATATGATGCTGGCAAAGTATGTTATCAATTGGTATTATATGATGAGCATCAAAGTTATCCAAAACAATATTTGATCGACAACGAAACAAAACAATATAAGGAGTGGAAACGATGAAAGAGATTATGATAGCAACATCCAATGTGCATAAGGTGGAGGAATTCAGACAAATGTTAAAGCCTTATGGCTATGAAGTGAAAAGTCTTTTGGATTTGAAAGAACCCATTGAAATTGAAGAAAACGGTACAACCTTTGAAGAAAATGCATTGATCAAAGCGAGAGCCATTTATGAGTTACTTCATATTGAAGTCATTGCGGATGATAGTGGATTGGCAGTGAATGCAATGAATGGAGAACCGGGTATTTATTCTGCTCGTTTCTTAGGAAGAGATACTAGTTATACAGAAAAAAATCAATATATTATTGATCAAGTAAAAAATGCAGAAGATAAAGGTGCTCAATTCGTGTGCGCCATTGCACATGTGAAAAAAGATGGAACCCATAAGATCTATACCGGTATCGTAGAAGGGGAGATCTATGATCATATCGAGGGAGAAAAGGGCTTTGGTTATGACCCTATCTTCTACTATCCACCATTTCATACAACGTTAGCCAATGTTAGTGAGGAACAAAAGAATGGGGTAAGTCATAGAGGAAGAGCATTGCAGTTTTTGATTGAGGATCTAAAGGAGGAACGAGCATGTTAAATTTAGTCTTGTATGAGCCTGAAATACCACAGAACACCGGTAATATGATGCGTACTTGTATGGCAACAGGAACCATCCTACATTTGATCAAGCCATTGGGTTTTTCTTTGGATGAACAACATCTTAAACGAGCTGGGATGGATTATGTCAAAGAACTTGAATATCATATGTATGAGAATTGGGAAGATTTTGTATCTCAACACCCAAGTGAAAACTATTTTTATATGACTCGCTATGGTAAAAAAGCACCAAGTCAAATGGATTTTACCGCATGTGTTGGAGATATCTATTTGATCTTGGGAAAAGAAAGTACAGGTATTCCCAAAGAAATTTTAAGTAAAGACTTGGCACATTGTATGAGATTGCCTATGGTTGCCAATGCCAGAAGCCTGAACCTCAGCAATTGTGCGGCTATCATTCTTTACGAGGTATTAAGACAGTTGGATTATCCGGGCTTATCAGGTGTTGAGGTGATCAAAGGGGAAGATTGGCTGACAAAATGAAGTTACCTTATGACCATTTGATCGACACAAGTGAAAAAAGAGCACATGCTTGTATGCTCTTGTGCCTGATCATCACTATGATATTCTTTCTTCCATATGTATTATTAGGATTTCTTTTGATAACTAGAGATTCCTATAATTCCTTGTTCGCTATGCTTAGTTATCCTTTGTTATCTTCAAGTTATCTTTCCAGAATCATATTAGATGCCATTTCATTGACATCCTACAGTATCTCTAGTTTAGGTAAGCTATTGTGGGAGAATATTGGTACGATGGAGATTTTAGAGGGATTGGTTTTAATGGCATCTTATGCCATATGGATAAGGAAAAAAAAGACCACCATTTTGGTAGCGTTACAGTTGATTGAAATCATTGTATGTAGCTTATTGGTTTCAATATCTTTAAAAAGCGGTTCCTTATCTCAAGCAATCGGCTTTCTTCGTATCATCGGTATGATCTTTGTGATCGTGAATACGATATCGATCGTCATTTGTTTCATCGATTTTCTACAAGAAGCAAAAGCATATAAAGAAAGTCTTGCATATCAAGTAGAAGAAATAAAAGAACATATGGAGGATTAAAGCTCCATATGTTCTTTTTCATTAAAACTCTTTTAAGTTTCTTAGGTTTGTAGATTCGTCTCCATCGTTGATACCACGAATATGACGTGCACCATCACGACCTGTAAAAGGTAATGCATTTTCGATCATACCCTGTTCAACGGCTTCTAAAGCCTGCTCATAATCATAAGTTTTTCCTTCGCTATCCTTAAATTCACTTAAGGTACCATCAGAATTACGACGAGCTGCAACAAATTTGGTTTTCTTGTTTGATTTTTCTTTTTTCATTTTACTTACCTCCTGACATTATTGTGAACCTAGATATTGTTTTTATACGAGTGATGATTTGAGAAAATTTGGAAATTATGAAATATCAAAAATTCTTTGAAAATAGGCGTATCCATTGAATTTTTTTATTTTTCGTTTATAATACTACTGTAGTAAGGGATTTTTTCGTCCTTACATGATGGAACTGTAGAAACATTAAGTATGGGGAGTGGTAATTCTTGGACGGTTCGCATATAGGCCTTACGATTTTATTGGTGATTCTAATTATTTTATCAGCTTGTTTCTCATCTGCTGAAACGGCATATTCTTCATTGAATGTGATCAGGTTAAAGCAAATGGCGAAAAATGGTGACAAACATGCAAAGACAGCATATGCAAATGCAAAGAATTTTACAGCCGTGATCACGACCATCCTTATCGGAAACAATGTTGTGAACATATTGGCGACTTCTATTATGACATCTTTGGCTACAGAGCTGTTTGGCGCAAGTGGTGTTGCGATTGCGACTGGTATTATGACCATATTGATTTTAGCTTTCGGTGAGATCACCCCTAAAATTGTGGCGAAAGCGAAAAGTGAACGAGTTGCGCTGTTAATGGCAAAACCGTTGAGTATTTTGGTTACGGTGCTTCATCCGATCTCTATCGTAGTAGAAAAGATTGAGAAAAGTTGGGAAGAGAAGCTGGAAATTGAGAATGTAACAGCGACAGAAGATGAGTTACTGGAAATTGTCAGTACCATTGAACAGGAAGGTGTTTTGGAACAAGAGGAACGTGAATTGATCGAAAGTGTCATTGAATTTGATGACAAAAATGTACGTGATATCATGGTTCCAAGAGATCAGGTGGTATTTCTTTATGATAATGCAACCTATGATCAACTGAAAACAACCTTACATGATCACAAGTTGTCACGTTTACCGGTCATTTCTTATGAGACGACCGAAGTTGTTGGAATCCTTCGAGTACGTGATGTTTTAGATGCTCTATTAGAGGATCGTGAAATTGTCATTAAGGATTTGATGCAACCGCCTGTATTTGTAACTCAACGAAAAAAATTGCCGGCTGTACTTGAGGATATTCAAAAGTCTAGAGAACATATCGCAATTGTTGAGGAGTCACAGACATCTCATGTATATGTTGGTATCGTTACCCTAGAAGATGTTCTAGAAGAATTGGTCGGAGAAATATATGATGAATATGACCCACTACCGAATCATGTATTTGAAATCGGACATCATATGTTTCAAATTGATGGAAAGGTATCATTAAATGATTTCTTTGATACTTATGTAGAGGATCAAGATGCCCCTCAAACCAAAGCAAGAACATTTGCGGCGTGGATTTATGAATTAAATAACCATCGTAAAGTCCGTAAAGGACGTGAAATAGATTTTGAAAACTTTGAAATCAAAGTGCTGGATACTAAAGATGGTATGGCATCCAGAATTGAATTGACAATTCTTTCATACAATGACGATGAAGAATTACTTGATTAATAGGAGGAAATGATATGAACATCTTTATCAAAGCAGTAAAACCGGAAAATGCGCCAAAGGCATTGGGACCATATTCACCAGCTACTAAATTAGGAGATTTTGTATTTCTATCAGGACAGGTCCCATTAGATCCTAAAACAGGAGAAGTTGTAGGTACTACCATTGAAGAACAAACACATCAGGTCATGAAAAATATCGGTGCCGTTTTGGCTGATATGGGCTTAGCTTATAAACACATCATCAAAACAACGATCTTCGTGGCAGATTTAAACGATTTTGATAAATTAAATGAAGTATATGGTTCTTACCTAGAAGAACCATTCCCAGCAAGAAGCTGTGTACAAGTTGCACGTCTTCCAAAAGATGTGAAAGTTGAAATTGAATGTATGGTCATTGATACTTTAGTATATGAACAGCAATATGCTGCACAACAGGGTGGATGCTCTAGTTGCGGTGGCGGCTGTGATGGTGGATGCTGCTAATTGTATTAGAATCAAGATACCTGGATGTTAGATCTGGGTATCTTTTTTTTGATTCTAAAGTTGTGATATGATTTGCTAAGAATTATCAATAGTAATGGAATACCAAGGGAGCTAAAAGCTCTCACATCATGCATGTCACTTAGAAAATACATGGTAGAATATGATCTGAAAATCAATCCCAAATTTAGTAAAATGATGATTTCCTTTCATTTTTTTATTAAAAAATATAAATTTTTTTCATTTTCATGATTTTTTTAAAAGAAACGTTTATAATAAAAAAGCCATCAAAATGGCAAAGTCTTTCCTTCCATCTCCCCAGCACCGATAGCTTTATCATGGATCAGCAGGTAACTATTACTTGCGATAAGAAGCAGGCAATACTGATCATCTATAAAAAGCCTGCTTCTTTTCCTTTAATGGGGTCGGATAAGATTCATTGAAAAAGATATGAGGTGAAGTTATGATCGTTTATATACGACAAGATGTGGATGGTATTGAAATCATGGAAGAATATAATCAAAGCTTTTTTGAAAAGATAAGTGCGAAGACTTATTTGGAAAGGCTGTGCTTACATCAAGGTTGCAGTATGCAGGGAAGAAAAGAGGCAATCAAAGCGGTGTATCATATCCATCAAAAGATTCCTATTTTAATATCTGAAAGAACAAAAGATTTCTTTTTTCCTACTTCTGCCATACGAGTGATTCCATGTCATTGGATCAATCATCGAGCCATATACAAGATCCAAGGGAATCAACAACTCACAATAATCTATTTTCATGATCAAACGAAGTTAGTATTGGATGTGGATATTCGTACGATAAAAAGAGAAATCAAAATCTGTACAAACTATCTGACATACCTTGAAAGCCAACATAAAAATAAGATATAATACCCACAAGATGGAGGTTACATATGGAATATTTTTTGATGTTTAGTTTGGTGGTCTTGATCCTTGTGGTCATGGTGCTGTTTCTATTGATAAGACCACAACAGGGAAGCAGAAGAGAGTTAAAGCTTTTGTTGGCGGAAAATGAAAAACGTCAACAGGAGACTTTATATCAAATGCAAAAACAGATGAATCAGCAACTCTTTGAGTTTCAAAAGGAAATGACCTCCGCTATGAAAGAAGATTTGAATCAATTAAATGAAACCACAACAAATCGGTTATTTTCAATTGAGAAAAATGTCAATCATAATCTACAACAAGGTTATGTTTCTACTCATCAAACGTTTAGTAAGGTGATGGAACAGATGGGGAAGTTAGATGAAAGTCAGAAGAATTTAAAGGAGTTAAGTCTTTCTATTTCCAGTATTCAGCAGGTATTAACGGATAAAAAAACAAGAGGTATTTTTGGTGAAGTGGAGTTATATTCTTTATTGGAAAATGCCTTTGGTTTGGATCAGAAACGCTTCATGAAACAAAAGCGCTTATCGAATGGAAGTATTGCGGATGCGGTGATCTTTGCGAAAGCTCCTTTGCATATGATTTGTATCGATTCTAAATTTCCTTTGGAAAACTATAATCGTTTGATGCAGGAAACAAGAACCGAGGAAAAACAACGGCTTCATCGAAGCTTTGTGAGCGATGTCAAAAAGCATATTAAGACGATAAGTGAAAAGTATATCTTAAGAGATGAAACCGCTGAATTTGCATATATGTTTATTCCGGCAGAGGCAGTATTTTCTTATATCTATGGGAATTGTGATGAGGTGATCCAATATTCCTATGAACAAAAGGTATACTTGGTTTCTCCTACGACATTGATGGCATATATTACCGCAATCAAAGCTATTTATTTAGGCGTAGAGAGAAATGAAAATATGATCAGTATCCAACAGGAACTGAAAAAGCTACAAGTAGAGTTTAAGCGTTTTGATTCACGCTATCAAGCTGTATCTTCAGATTTTGATCGGTGCTATCAAGATATGCGTGCCTTATCTGTGACAGCAAGTAAACTTATCGCAAGATTTCATGATATAGACGAAGTGAAACTAAAACAGGAAGCGTAAAGGAAAAGACGTGGGCAATCCACGTCTTTTGTGTCAGTTCGTAAGATCAAGGTCAACATGATAGACACGAATCCAATAATCAATTTGATATAGATAGGCAAGAAGCTGTGGACCACTCATGAGCTGACCATACCAAGGAAGGGTATAGGAAGCTCCTTTACTATCAATGAGTTTTTTCAGTTCTTTATCATCAAAGAGTTTATGAAGTGCAGATTCAGGATCATCATATCGTTGTTTTAATAAGGAAGCTACAAGCTCTGCATACACTGGATTGTGCGTTTTAGGGAAGGGATTCTTCTTTCTCCAACAAACATCTTCAGGTAGTTGATCTTCAAAGGCTTTTCTCAATATGCCTTTTTCATTTTGTTTGTAAAACTTCATGTCCCATGGGATATTATACACATATTCTAAGGTATCAACATCCGCAAATGGAGCACGTATGGTGATATCTGCATAATTGGCCATGGTCAATTGACGAACAACTAAGGTCTGCATGAACCAATGCAAACATAGAACGGTATGAAGGCGGGCTTGTTTATCCTCTTTGGTATCGGTAGGCAGATAGGAAATATCTTTGATGCTGTTTTCATATTGCTTTTGTATATAAGCTTGATAATCTAATCCTTTGATGTCTTGGTGTAACAGTTTGATACGCTCTTCACTTGAACGAAGCCAAGGGAAGGTATCTAAATCTTTTAGCTCTTCTCGATAAAACCATGGATATCCACCGAAGATCTCATCGCTACATTCCCCGCTCATAATGATATGTTCCCGTTGTGAGACTTGTTCACAAAGCCATAATAAAGAACTATCAACATCAGCCATACCAGGGAATTCTCTAGCAAGCACTGCATCTTCTAATTTGTCACGTAATGTTTCTTGTGTCATCATAAGTGCAGTATGATCACATGGATATCTGTCTTTCATTTGTTCAATGAAGGTATCATCAAGGGATACTTGATATTGATTTCCTTTGAAATTTTCTTTATTGCCTTCATATTGTAATGAATATGTGCGCCAATCTTTGTTTAAGGAAGCAGCAATCGCTGTGATGATGCTACTATCCAGGCCACCACTTAAAAAGGAGGCATGAACATCTTCCATTTGCCGTTTGATGGATGTCGTAACCAATTCACGTACCTTATCGATACTTTCAGTCAAAGAATCATCATGTTTCTTTGCTTTTAAGCGATAATAGGTTTTGATATTCAGGCTATCCTTATAAGACATTAAGGAACCCATTGGTAATTGCTTGATACCATCGAGAATGGTGTGATCTTCTGGTACACTTGGCCCAAACGCAAACAGATCCAATAGACCCTTAGAGGTAAGGCGTGGCTTGATGCCTGCGTTGTTTAGCATCAATTGAATACTGTTACTGATGACAAGGGTATCATCTTTATGATGATAATATAAAATAGACAGACCTAAAGGGTCTTTTGCGGCTAAAATTTTATCATCATACAACAATACAAACGCATAAGCACCTTTGATATGTTGCATCATATCTTCTTTCCAATAAAGATAGGCGTAAACAAAAAGCTCTTCTAAAGATTCTATAGGAGGGTATTGTGCATCATGTAGCTCTTCCTTTAATTCTTTTTTGTTATAGATTTCACCATCTACAACGATGGCATAGTTTTTTCTGGCATAGCTAATTTCATCAAATCCACATAGCCATAGATCCTTTTTGTGGATCAAAGATGAAAAATGGGTATTCATAGAGGTAATTGCCTCATTTTTGATCAATAAATATTCTTTCATTGCATCGCTTCCTTTCGCTTCCATTGTATGAAAAAGATAGAAGGTTTATGCTGGTTGCCTGAAAAAAGGATCACACATAAATCATCATAAAAAGGGTAGAAATAAATGAAAATGAGTGTATAATATATATGCTTTTAAAGAGTAAGGAGATTAAGGGTACATGAAAGAAACTTTTAGTAGAAAGGATATCGTTACGGTACTATGTGTGGTGATTGCTTCCTTTCTATGCGCATTAAACATCAACACCTTCATCAATGCAGGAGGCTTATTTCCGGGTGGATTTACAGGATTAACGGTTTTCATTCAACGTTTTTTTGAACAATTCTTACAAATACAGCTACCGTATTCCCTCGTCAACTTTTCGCTGAATGCAATTCCTGCGTTTATCGGGTTTAAAATGGTTGGAAAGAAGTTCACGATTTATTCTTGTTTGATGATCTTTTTAACCGGTGTGTTTGTTGATTTGATACCTAGCACCAATATTACGGAAGATATTCTATTGATCACGATCTTTGGTGGTATCTTACAAGGTATTGCATTAGGTATCGCATTAAAGGGGAATGCAAGTAGTGGAGGAACCGATTTTATCGCTATGTGGATCAGTAAAAAGACAGGACAGCCTGCTTGGAACTATATCCTTGGTATGAATGCAGTGATGCTAGCAGCTGCAGGTTATCTGTTTGGATGGGATAAGGCATTGTATTCCATTATATTTCAATTTTGTAGTACACAAGTAGTCAATACGATACATAAACGATATAAGCAAATGACTTTGTTTATTATCACGAGCAATCCTAATATCGTGGTAGAGGAAATTCAATATTCTACCCATCATGGGGTAACACGATTAGACGGAATCGGTACTTATTATGGTCAGCCAAGGGCAATGCTGTATACCGTAGTAGATTCTACTTCCGTAAAAAGATTAGTCACAAGAATCAGAGAAATTGATCCTTCTAGTTTTGTGAATGTGACCAAAACAGAATATGTAGAAGGAAGATTTTATCAAGTTCCGATTGAATAATAAGGGGAAAAGAAAACACAAAGTTGACCGTGTTTTCTTTTTTTTAAGATAATAAAATAGGATACTCCAGTTTTTTTCATTTATCGTTCACATAGTCATCACAATGTTTCTTTATGCTTTACTGTGCAAGGAGGATATCAATATGTATATCATAAAAAATGCATGGCGTAATGTATGTCGAAATCTTGGGAAGAATATTCTTTTGGGTATCATTGCGTTTGTGATCGGATTGTCTTGTTGTTTGGCATTATCTATTCGTCAAGCAGCAAATCAACAAAGGAAAGAAGGCCTAGATGCACTGAATATCACCGCAAGCATTGGTGTAGATCGTATGTCTGTGATGAAACAAGGAAGGCAAGAAAATGAAGAAGTGCAAAACATAGATCCAAAGGAAATGTTGAATCAAATTTCATCCTTAAGCTTAGATGAGCTTGAAACTTATGCCAAGGCGGAAAGTGTGAAAGATTTTTATTATACCAAAAGTCTTTCTATCAATGGAGAAGGCTTAGAACCAATCGAAAGTAGCATCTCTAATGATCGTCCACAGGGCATGGGAAAAGGTATGGATATGAATCAAAGTGATTTCACTGTAATCGGTTATAGTTCTCATGAAGCAATGAGTGACTTTGTGAATGGCAATGCAACCATCAGCGAGGGTACTGTTTTTGATGAAGATAGCAAAGATGAATGTATCATCTCAGAAGAATTAGCAACTTATAACAATTTGAAGCTCCAAGATCAGATCAAACTTGTGAATCCGGATAATGAAAAGGATGTGCATACCTTTACCATAACTGGTTTCTATACATCAAATGCTACAGGCATGGAGATGGGGAGAATGATGAGTGATCCTGCCAATCAGATCTATACAAGTGTAACTTCATTAGATGCTATCGTAACTGCTTCCAAAGAGGCAAGCAATGATAGTGCAATGGTAGCAACGGTGAATGGTACCTATGTCTTTGAAGATTTGGAACAATACGAAGCATTTGAGGCGCAAGCACAAGCATTGGGTCTATCCGAAGAATATACCGTTTCTTCACAAGATGTTACACAGTATGAACAAAGCCTACAGCCACTTGTTAGTTTGAGTGAGTATGCGACCATATTTTTGGTAGTGATCCTTATCATCGGCGGATGTATTCTGGCAGTATTGCATATGTATCATATCAGAGAGCGTAAATATGAAATCGGTGTGTTGGCGGCAATCGGTATGAATAAGAAAAAAATCTCTATGCAATTTATTTGTGAAATCTTTGTTGTTACCATGGTATCGATGTTGATCGGTAGTGGTATTGGCGCAATGCTCAGTGTTCCGGTGACCAATACTTTGTTAGAGAAAACCGCTCAAACAACAATGTCACAAGAAAGAGGTGGCTTTGGTATGAAGCAAGAACCAGAAGAACTTTCAAAACCGGATGAGAATGGTTTTCAAGGTGTTATGGGAAAAGGACAGCAATATCTGATGGAGATAAATTCTGCAACCGATGTTTATGTGGTTCTTCAGGTGTGTGTTGTTGCTGTTTTATTAACATTGATGAGTGCGATGTTAGCAATGATGGGTATTCTTCGTTATGAACCATTGAAGATACTATCCGATAGAGAGTAGGTGTGAAAATGGAAATCTTACAATTAAAGGATGTCAGTTATTCGTATACAGGAAAACAAAATGTCATCGAACATATGAATTATACCTTTCAAGATGGTACGATCTATGCAGTGGTCGGAAAAAGCGGTGCAGGAAAAACGACGTTGTTATCTATGATGAGCTTGTTGACAAAACCAAGTGAGGGCCAGATACTGTATGAAGGTAAAGATATTACCGATATGGATCCCTATTCTTATCGTAGTCATTATGTCGGTGTCATCTTTCAAAGCTATAACCTGTTGATGCATTTAACTGCATTGGAAAATGTCATGTTGTCTATGGAAATTGCAGGTAAAAAAAAGACAGATAAAAAGGCAGAAGCACTTCGCTTATTGGCAAAAGTAGGTCTTGATGAAGAAGAGGCCAATCGAAGGATCTTAAAGTTGAGTGGGGGACAGCAACAAAGAGTAGCAATCGCACGATGTCTTTCTTATGATCCAAAGGTGATCCTTGCGGATGAGCCGACCGGTAATTTAGATGAAGAAACACAAGCGGAAATCATGCAAATATTTCATCAATTGGCATCTGATGGACGATGTATCATCATCGTTACCCATTCCAAAGAGGTCGCAGAAGAAGCAGATGAAATTTATATGTTACAAACTGTAAAGAAAACAGGGCGTCAAAAGAAAAAGATGTGAGAATATAAAGTGGATGAGGTTACAGTTGACTGGAACATCCACTTTTTTTTGCTTTTATAGGTAAAACATATACATTAGAATATGTTTTTATGAAAGATGATGATATAATAATATCAAAACGAAGGAGTATCTTATGAAACGAGGGCGAAAACTGATTTATTCAGGGATATCCATATGTCTGTTGGTTATATTTATGTGCGGATGTCAAAAGAATTCCAGAAATACAGTTGTATCACAACATCAAAGCGATCAGATAGAACTGAAGTTTTTCGGTTTCAAAACAGAGGCGGTCAATGTACAGGCAATTGAAGAGATCCTACAAGATTATATGAAAGAAAATCCTCATATCAATATCACTTATGAAAGCGTAAAGGGAGTAGAATATTATGACATCCTTTCCAAACGGATCACTTCCGGTAATTTAGATGATATTTTTATGATCGATGAGGATAATTTGAAGAAATGGAAACATAGTGGTATTTTTGAGGATCTTGGGGATCTATCTTCAATTTCAAATTACAGTACGATATCCTATGAACAAATGAAACAAAGTGATGGTAGCATTCCTTTTGTGCCAACCAGTATTTCTGCATTTGGGTTATATTGCAACATGGACTTATTAAAGCAACATCAACAAAATGTTCCGAAAAACAATGAAGAGTTTATGGAAGTGTGTCAATATTTTGTAGATCAAGGAATAACGCCGATCATTGCGAACAATGATATCTCATTAAAAACAGTTGCTATCGCAAAAGGGTTATCCTCGCTTTATCAAAGTGATCAAAGTAAAGAAGCATTCCAACAACGAAATCAAGATCCGACCCTGTTATATGATGAGCTGACACAGGGGTATGCATATGTACAGATGTTGATCGATCGTCATTTTGTAGATGCTTCATTGGCTATTCATACAGAGAAAACAAAAGATGATCTAGCACAATTTGAAAAAGGAGAACAACCTTTCATGCTAACAGGGGCATGGGCTGCTGTGAGAGTAGAAAAAGATGCACCAGATCTGAATTTTCAAGTGTATCCTTATCCTATACTGGATGATCGTGCTGTTTTGGTCACCAATATCGATACCAGAGTTTGTGTCAATGCGAAAGGAGCGCATGTGAAGGAAGCAAAGAAGTTTATGGAATATCTGACACGAGAAGATGTGATGTGGAAATTTGTCAATTCACAAGCTTCTTTTAGTCCTTTGAAAGAAACCAGAATTGCTGATGATATCAAGATACAACCATTAAGTAGTTCAATGAATGAAGAAACCTTGATTCTTGGAAGCGATGTACGTATCCAAATTCCATTGTGGAGCTTAACAAGGGAAGGTATGAAAACATTGTTAGAAGGAAAAGGAGTCAAGGCTGCCATGGATTTGATTCAAGCTTATGAGCCATAAGGGGTGTAGCGTGATGAAAAAGGAAAACACAAAGAAAATGATAGCGCTGTATATGATTGCAATCGTATTTGTATTGGGATCGATGTTTATTTACAATGAATATGTTCATGAATCGCTTTGGCAACAATCCGTAAATGATATATTGGAAGCTACCAGCCAAGAGGAAAAAGCATTTGATATTTATGTAAGTAAAGAAATCACCAATTCAAGAAATGTATTGAGTCATATGCTAGAAGAAAAAAGAGATGAAGCGACAACCCTAGAACAATTAAGCGCATTAGTAAAAAAAGAAGGAAGTCAATATTTGTTTCTGGATTTGAAACAAAACAAATGCTACAGTAGTCATGGGGTTTCTGAAATTTCAAAATTACAACATGATCTGATCTTAAATAATGATAAAGAAGAAGGCCTTATAGAACCATACTTTGAGGATACCACAGGAGTAAAGATGTTTGCGACCTTTGTGAAAGGTAGCTATGAGGGAAGAAAAGGTGTTATGATCAAGGAAACAAAGGAAAGCTATATGGCTCAAAATTTTTCCTTATCTTTTTTCAATGACCTAGGTTTTTCCTATATTATTGATTCTGAGGGTATGATATTATTACGTAGCTCTCATCCAAATTCAAATCGAACTTTTCAAAACTTGTTTGATTTGATCGATCTTTCCGGTAATGATGAATCGATCATTCATTCCTTTCAACAAACGCTCAAGGAAAAAGGAAAGGGAATAGCGCAATTTGATTATCAGGATGAGTCTAATGTTTTTTGTTATGTGCCGATCAAAGATAGTGAGGATTGGTTCATGGTATCGATCATTCCCAATGCAGCCATCATGAAACAGGCCAATCACATCATTTTTTCAACCATCTTATTATGTACAGGAATCGTATTCGTCATAGGGTGCTTGGTATGGATGTATTTAAGATCCAATCATAGACATAAAGAAGAATTGGAACGTATGGCGTATTATGATGATTTGACTCAGCTTTATACTTATCAACGCTTTAAAATGAAGGCGGAAGAGTTATTAAAGGAATCTAAGAATTGGTATATGCTATATCTGGATATCGCCGATTTCAAAATCATCAACGAAATGTATGGCTATCATTATGGAGATGAAATTTTGAAGCAGTTGGCGGAAGCGTTAAAAGAATTGGTGGGAAAGGATGGCATTATTTGTCGTATCAATGCTGATAAATTTTTGATCATGCTACATTGTCTACAACAGGCAGAACTGATGGCGTTTTGTGAACATATCAATCAATCTATATCATTACATCATGCAACAAAGCAAAGTGAGCGTACCGTTATGGTGCGTATCGGAATCTGTGATTGTGATCCATCCATTGAACTTTCCAATGTAGATGGTTGGATCGATCGAAGTCATCTTGCGTTAAATCGTGTGAAGGCTGATTCTCCGAATTGCTATGCCTTTTACAATAAAGCTATGCATGATCAAATGTTGAAGAAGGCAGATATTGAAAACAAGATGGAAAAGGCCTTGGCACAACGAGAATTTCAATGCTATTTACAGCCAAAGTATGATGTGAGTGGTCACGTATTGATGGGGGCAGAAGCCTTGGTACGTTGGATCGAACAAGATCATATGATTATGCCGGGTGACTTTATACCTGTCTTTGAAAAAAACGGCTTTATCTTAAAATTAGATGAATACATTTTTGAAGAGGTCTGTCGTTATTTGGGAAATCGATTGAAAAAGAACGAGGCAATGGTACCTATTTCTGTAAATATATCTCGTATGCATTTCCATCAACCTGACTTTGTTGAGCGTTATATAAAAATCAAAGATGCGTATGCGATACCAGATGGTTTGATAGAATTGGAAATTACAGAGAATATCTTATTGTATGATATCGATCAGGTTAGAACGATCGTTATGCAATTACAGAGAAGTGGTCTTACCTGTTCTATAGATGATTTTGGATCAGGCTATTCTTCTTTAAATGTATTAAAGGATCTTCCTTTTGATGTTTTAAAATTGGATGGTGTATTCTTACGTAATAGTTATGATGTGAGTCGTAGTCAGGAAATTGTTCGCTCTATCATTGAAATGGCCAAAAGAATACATCTAAAGACGGTGGCAGAAGGTGTTGAAAGTGAAGAACAGCTTACCTTTTTAAAGGAAGTAGGTTGTGATATGATCCAAGGATTCGTTTTCGCAAGACCGATGCCAATATCAGAGTTTGATAAACGATTAGTGACGGAAACATTGCACATTTATGATTAACATAGATGTGCTTTTTTTGGTTTTTCATCTGTTCCTTTTTCATGACGCATGGTAAAATATAAGAGATATCGAAGGAGTAAGCATATGGATAAAAAGGATCAGCGTTATCAGGATTATGTAGAGGTTTTAAAAAAGGAATTGATTCCGGCAATGGGCTGTACGGAACCGATTGCGATTGCCTATGCAGCAGCACTTGCTAGAAAGATATTACAAGAGCCGATACAACGTGTAGATGTTTATGCAAGTGGTAATATCATCAAGAATGTCAAAAGTGTGGTCGTGCCAAATACACAAGGCCGTAAGGGAATTGCGGTTGCCGCAGCGATTGGTATCGTAGCCGGGGATTCAGATAAAAATCTGGAAGTCATAAGCAAGGTAAATGACGAACAACGAGAAGCATTGGATGTTTTTCTAAAAGAAAAACAAATACAGGTACATGCATTGGAAGGAGAACATGCTTTAGAGCTAGAAGTGGTCGTATCAAATGATCAAAACTATGCTAAGGTTAAGGTTGCACAAGAACATAACAACGTGGTCTTGATAGAAAAGAATCAAGAAGTGTTATTTGAAAAAGGAATTTGTGACAGTGAGCAAAAGGATCCATGTTATGCATCTTTGTCTATGGAAGCAATTTATGATTTTGCGATAAGTGCAGATTTAGATGATGTCAAAGATATCTTGCAACGTCAAATCGATTATAATACGAGAATCGCACGAGAAGGCATAGAACAAAATTATGGAGCTGGAATTGCGAATATGTTGCTTAATGTCTATGGTGATAGTGTACAGGTAAAAGCAAGAGCGATGGCCGCAGCCGGAAGCGATGCCAGAATGAGTGGTTGTGAATTACCTGTGATCATCAATAGTGGAAGTGGAAATCAAGGAATGAGTGCTTCCTTACCGGTCATTGTGTATGCAAAGGAATTGCGTTGTAGTAAGGAACAGCTATATCGTTCCCTCTTGATCAGCAATCTTTCTACGATTTATCAAAAGATACATATCGGCAGACTTTCTGCATATTGTGGTGCAGTCAGTGCCGGTGCTGGTGCGGGTGCTGGAATCGCATATTTGTTGGGAGGGGATTATCAAGATATCACGCATACCATCGTTAATGCGTTGGCTATCACAAGTGGTATAATTTGTGATGGCGCAAAACCAAGTTGTGCAGCGAAAATTGCCAGTGCTGTTGATGCAGGTATCATGGGATGTTATATGTATCGATGCGGTAAACAATTTTATTGTGGGGAAGGTATCGTACAGAAGGGAATTGAGGCTACTATCGAAAGTGTAGGAGAGCTTGCCAGAAAAGGAATGAAAGAAACAGACAATGAAATCATCGAATTGATGATCAAAACAACATCATAAACACAAAAAGGAGTAAAATTCTCGAAAACTTAGGGAATAGCATTCCTTTTTTTCACAGTTAGGGTTATAATAAAAATGACAACTTGATAAGCAAACCTGTCGGAAGGTAGGGACGCAAAACTAGAGGGTCCAGATAGGACAGCCAGCTGCAAAATGATTTTCTCTTTTTTGTATGCTGTCTTCAGCATTTTTTTATGAGATGGAGGAGCTATGAAAACATACAAAATAAAGCAGATCTTCAGTCACATTATGGTATTGATCATCCTATGTGCATCGATGATGTCTTTTTCCTGTATCAAAGCAGCGGAAAAGAAAGTGGTACGTATCGGCTATCCAATTCAAGAAGGATTAACGATGAAAGATGAAGAAGGCAATTATTATGGCTATACATATGACTATCTTATGCAATTAGCACAATATACCGGTTGGCAATATGAATTTGTAGAGGTAGAGGGTGATTTGAATAACCAAATAAGCACCTTGCTGGATATGCTTACGAAAGGAGAGATCGATCTTCTTGGAAGTATGCGCTATAACGATGCGATGGCTGAATTATTTGATTATCCAAGTGAACCCTATGGGAGTGCCTATAATGTTTTATTGGTAAAAGAAGATAGTGATTATTATGATCAAAGCTCTTTGTTTTCAAAGAAAGATATTAAAATTGCCGTTTTGAATACCGCAACCAATCGTATAGCGAAACTCGATCAATTTGCGGAAATGAATGGATTTACGTATACGAAGCTTTCAGGAACAGAAAAAGAAATTCTGCAATATATGGAAGATGGAAAAGCTGATTTTATGCTTGGCGTAGATTTAGAAACCCCAAAAGGATATCGTAGTATCACCAGGTTCTCACCTGATTCCTTTTACTTTGCCACAACCAAAGGCAATTATGAAAACGTTACCGAATTGAATCAAGCGATTTTAAATGTTTCTAAGATCAACCCATTATTGACGACAACTTTATACAATCGATATTTCTCGAAACAATTAGATAAGATCATCTTAAATGAGAAAGAAAAAGAATATATCGAACAGCATACAACGGTTCGTGTTTTGGTAAAAGACGGGTTTGCGCCAATGGAACGTATATGGGAAAATAACGCAGTAGGTGTAGGAAAAGATATCTTAGATCGAATTGCCTCACAAACAGGGTTGACTTTTGAATATGTCATCGCAAAAAATCATGACGATTATCAAAGGATACTGGAAAGTGAGCATATTGATTTGTTGCTGGGATTGCCTTATGACAGTACTTTTGCAGATCATGTGAAAGTGAATTTGACATCCCCTTATATGACAAGTAATTTATTGCTGGTGGCGGGTAAGGATACCAATATCAATGCTTTGGATGAACAAGTAAAAGGGTTGACATATTATCATGCAGAGGTACACGATAACAATCAAAACCTATCTTATTATGAATCAATCGAAGATATGATAAAGGATATCGAAAAAGGGAAGTTAGATTATGCTTATCTTGATGCATATCAGACAACCTATTATATGAACAAACTTCATACGACCAATATCACCACTTTTACTACATCAGACTATTTAAAAAGTCAATATGCATACGGTATCGTGAAAAATAATGATCTTACTTTATTGAGTATCGTCAATAAAGGTATTCAGACCTTAGATGATAGTGCTTTAAATGCGATGATCTATGAGAATGGATATATTGAACAATCCTTTGATATACCTTATTACGTACGTACCCATCTACCACAAACGATTCTAGTGACCGTGTTGCTTTTGGCAGGGATCATCACTATTATTTTTGTATATTATCGTAGACAGTTAGAAATGAAACATGCTGTGGAATTAGAATATCGTCGCTATCTGTCATTGTCTATGATTACAGGGGAAATGACCTTTGAATATCATTATTTAAAAGATACTATGAAAATCAGTAGTAGTGGGATCGGAAAGATCGCACATATGGAAGTTTTGGATCATTTCCAAGCGGAAGCAGCGAAGCAGGAAATCAATGAACATATGGTTTTATCTGTGTTACAGCATTATTTGAAACAAGCAGAAGATTTTAATGATGAAATCTTAATCCGTATGATCGATGGAAATGAGCGCTGGTATCAGTTGATCATTAAAATCATCAAAGATACGACGACCGGAAAAGAACGTCCGGTCTACGCAATCGGTAAGGTTTTGGATATACAGGAACAAAAGTTAGAAAAAGAACAACTGGTAAAGGATAGTTATACCGATCCTTTAACGAGGGTGTTTAATCGAGCAGGGGGTCTTTTCAATATCGAAGAAAAGATGAAGACACATCCTGGTGCATTGATGATGATCGATTTGGATCACTTTAAAGATGTCAACGATGCATATGGACATTTTGCGGGAGATGAGGTTTTGATTGAAACATCAAATCTATTAAGTGAGATATTTTCAAATGGTATCGTATCGAGATTCGGTGGAGATGAATTTGTTATCTTTATGCCTAATATCTCACATGAGGAGATGTGTTCTTTATGCGAAACGCTGTTGGAAAGAATGAAACATGTTGCATTCGCAAAAGAGAAACAAACAGCATTAACCATTAGTATGGGTGGCGTTTATACAAAATGCGGTGATGATATTTCTGATATGATGGAGAAAGCAGACAGCTTATTGTATGAATCTAAACGTCAAGGAAGAAATCAATACCATATTCAATAAAATATAAGGAAAAGTTTTACAAACAATGATATAATAAAAGGCATCATATGAAGAGGTGTGTTATGAAAACAATCAATCAAATACATGATCCTTTCTACGTTGTAGGAGTAGGAGCAAGTGCCGGTGGCTTAGAAGCCTTACAGGATCTTTTTAAAAGTATTCCGGATAATTCTGGCTGTGCCTATGTAGTAATACAACATCTTTCTCCGGATTATAAAAGTCTTATGAGTGAATTATTATCTAGATATACAAGCATGGAAGTGCATGTAGCGGAAAATGATGAAGAAGTTATTCCTAACCATGTTTATTTAATTCCACCCAAAAAAGAGTTGTCTATCAAAGAAGGGCGATTGATTTTGAGTGAACAAAATAACGTCAACGGTATCAATTTAGCGATTGATAACTTTTTCCGTTCTCTTGCCAAGGATTGTGGAAAGCATGCGATCGCAATCGTATTAAGCGGTGCGGGAAGTGATGGTTCTCTTGGTATTCGTGATATCAAGGAATATGGTGGTATGATCATGGTACAAGAGCCTAAAACAGCTGCATTTAATAGTATGCCACTAAGCTGTATTGCCACAGGTATGACTGATTATGTATTGCCACCTGGAAAAATGCCTAAGGCGATGTTAGGTTTTATCCAACATCCATATATCCATGCAGAGGATATACAAGATCAACCCCTTCATAAGAATACGCTATCTAAAATTTTAGATGTGTTGAAGGAATATTGTCATATGGATTTTTCTAACTATAAGGAAAATACCATCATACGAAGAATGGAACGTAGAGTTAGTATCAATCAGTTTCATAATTTAGAAGAATATTTAAATTATTTGATCAGCTCAGATCAAGAAAAAGAAACCTTATTCAAAGAGCTATTGATTGGTGTTACCGGTTTTTTCAGAGATCGGGAAGCCTTTGATTTTTTAGCATCTCAGGTCATTTGTAAAATGAAACCTGTGAACAATGCCATACGTATATGGTCTGTTGCTTGTTCGACAGGAGAAGAAGTATATTCCGTCGCAATGTTACTTCATGAGTATATGGAAAGAAATCATCTGGATTATGATGTAAAGATATTTGCGACAGATATTGATCGAGCTGCGCTGTCCGTGGCATCACAAGGCTTTTATTCTGCCAGTGTGGTCATGGATGTAGAGCCGGCATTGTTAGAAAAATACTTTACCAAACAAGAAAATGGGTATTGTATCAATGCGGAAATCAGAAAGATGATCATTTTTTCTGCGCATAATGTGTTAAATGATCCTCCTTTTTCTCGTTTGAATTTGATCATTTGCCGTAATCTATTCATTTATCTAAAGAGTTATGTACAACAAGAGCTTTTATATCGCTTTTATTTTGCGTTGAATAACGGTGGACATCTTTTCATGGGAAGTAGTGAGTCCATTGGTGAAATGAACGAGTCTTTTGAAGTGATTTCAAGAAAATGGAAGATCTATCGTCAAAGAGAAGATGTGAGACCAACCAGCAATATGATCATCAATGCCAATGGGTTCAGTGAGCATTTTTCTAATATTTTAAGAAGCAATGATTATCGTAATATTGATAACCATGGAATCAAGGTCGAGAAAATCGTAGAATCTGCATTTTCTGCGATTTCACCGCCAAGTATCATCATCAATGACGTGGATAACATCATTTATATGGGAAGTGATATTCATCGCATCTTACAATTCAAGCCGGGAGTATTTTCTCAAAACCTTTATGCAAATTTACCGAATGGATTAGGCTTATTTGTGAGTGGTGTCATCCGTCGCTTACATGCAGGAGAAGATAATGTTGCGACCATTTGTGCGAGTGAATTATCAGAATTCAAAGGAAAAAACATCTTAATCAATGGATATACCCTGGTAGCGGCAAAAACAAACTTTTACCTATTGACTTTTGATATCAAAGAAGCGAAAACCAAGGAACAGCCTCAACTGATTGATACCAATGAAGAAATTGCCAGACGAATTGCGGAATTAGAGGAAGAACTACGTATTAGTAAGGAAAACCTACAAGCAACCATTGAAGAGCTTGAAACAACCAATGAAGAATTACAATCCAGCAATGAAGAACTTGTGGCCGCAAATGAAGAGCTTCAAAGTACCAATGAAGAATTACAGAGTGTCAATGAAGAATTGTATACCGTCAACAGCGAATATCAAAGTAAGATCGATGAACTGACACAATTGAATACCGATCTGGATAACCTTTTGATCAATGTAGAAGTCGGTGCCATTTATCTGGATAATGAATTGAAAATCAGAAAGGTAACTCCAGTAGTCTCTCGAATTACACATATTTTGGAAATGGATATCGGACGTCCTATTTCTCATCTGTCCTTAATGGATGATTATCCGAATTGGCAAGAAGATGTAAAAACCGTTCTTCAGACATTGGAAGGCATAGATAAGGAAATCTATGAGATCAATGGTAAATATTGGCTCATTCGAATTCGTCCATACCGAAGTGAATTTAATTCTGTAGAAGGTATCATCATTACCTTCTTAGAAGCGAGTGATCTTAGAATGATGCGAAGCTCTTCTTTTGAGCGAGATGGCCGTCAATATTGGCAAAGAGAAAAATGTGATATCGAAACATGGCGTTATGATCTACAACATCAACTTCTTTGGTATCCTTTCCAATCAAATGAGGAAGTAAAAGATGGTAGTCACTACCATGTGAAAGATTTTTTAAACCACGTGCATCCTGATGATCGAACACATGTAGAAAGTGCTTTAGAGGAGTTTGTGAAATCAGGAAAAAGTTGTTTAGAATTTATGTATCGTTACTTATCAGAGAATCAAATGTATGTATGGGTATATGATCAAATTTTTGTGGAAAAGAAACATAGTGATGGAAGTGCTTGTATCTTACAAGGTAATATGACGGTACTTGACCATCGATAAAAGGGGAATGCGTCATGGAAAATAAGTATTCAAAAAAAGAACTTGAGAGAAATATCAAACAAGTATTGCAAAATGATGTGAAAGATTCTCAATTATTAAGGCAGAGTCTGGAAGAAATCATAGAAACTGTCAATATATACCATCAAGAGCTGAATTATCAAAATGAAGAGCTTATGAGAGCAAATATGGAATTATCCTGGCTAAAGGAAAAATATCAGCTATTATTCCATGAGGCTCCCATAAGCTATGTCTTATTTGATTATCATGATATGATCGTGGAGGCTAATCAAACTTTTTGTCAACGCTCTAAGGTAAACTCCTCTTTGATTATGCGTCATAAAATCACTGAATTCATCTTACCGGAATTTCAAGATGCCTTTCATTTTCTGAAAACAAAGATCATGAATGGTTCTGAAAAGGAAATCGTGGAATTAAAACTAAAAAATATGGAAGCTGAAATTGTGGATATCACAATGATCGCCAAACCATTTTATCATCATTCTTATGTTGAACAAGAAGAGGATCACGGTAATCTAATATGTGCTATTATCAATGATATCACCGAATTAAGAAGTCAACAAAATGAAATATTAAAAATGAGCTATCATGATGCTATGACCGGTCTTTATAATCGCCGATATTATGTAGAACTTATTAAAAAACTAGAGAGCAGTCCAAGTAATCTTCCTATTTCGATTGCTTCTGTTGATTTGGATGGATTGAAAATCATCAATGATACTTTGGGTCATGAATTCGGCGACAAAGCCATCATGACCGTTACCAATATCCTACAGAAAAATATATCTTCAAAATGGAAACTGATTCGTATGGGAGGCGATGAAATCGCAATCATATGTCCAAAGACAAGTATGAAGGTATTAAAACAATTTTTAGAACATATCGAAGCTATCATCGGAAAGTATGATATCCAAGGAATACCGGTTTCTATCTCCTATGGAGTTGCCAGTAAGGTAACCCCATATGAGACATTAGATGTCATTGCGGCGCTTAGTGAAGATATCATGTATTCTAAAAAAGTACTACAAAGTCCGCAACAAAAAAGCATGGTAGTTACCATGATGTTGGAAAAGCTATTTTTAGCACATCCAAGAATTGAACGGCATTCTTTACGTGTACAGGAAATGGCAATCGATTTCGCAAAATTTATGGAAATGGATGAATACTTCATAGATGAAATCGCAAGATTTGCATATCTTCATGACATCGGTATGGTAGGAATTGATGATGCTGTGATTGAAAAAGAACAAAAGAAATTTCTTCCTGAAGATCAAAAAGAATTTTATCGCCATCCTCAAATCGGAAATCGTATCATTCGATCTATGTTTGGCTATGAAGAAATTGCGACTGCCGAGCTTTACCATCATGAATGGTGGGATGGTAGTGGATATCCTTATGGATTAGCTGGAGAAGATATTCCTTATTTGGCACGTTTTCTTGCTGTTGTAGATGGCTATGATTGGCATAAACTAGAGTTGGGATATCAAGACGATGAACATACAACTTTGGAAGAAACCATTGCTTATTATGAGAATCTGAAAGGGAAGCGCTATGATCCGGAAATTTGCGAGCAATTCATTGCGTACCTTAAAAGAACAAAGACTATCCAATGAGCGGATAGTCTTCTTTTTTATGGTTTGATATAGGAATAGCCTTCCTGTTGTTTTTTCGCAAGCTCTACGACACCTGCAGGTACAACTTCTACAAACGAGTACAGTTCACCATTGGAAATGCCTCTGCTCATCAATGCATGATGACATGCGGTGATAGAAACACCGTCCTCACTTAGCTTTTCCATGACTGCTTGAAATTCATCATTGCGATGACATAGACACTCAACTGCCTCAGCATTTGCGACGATTTCGATGGTGTAGGCTTCGTGATTCTCCTTCCCATACAGTAACATGTTTTTAACATTACCAATTGTTAATTCCCATTTCTTTAATTCATCAATGTGAAAAATTACCTTCATGTTCGGATACCTCCTCGTAGTAATCATTATAGCACGATTGGCCACAATAGAAAAGGCTTACATTCGTCAATAGGTCAATTCTACTTCCTTATGAATGATGGCTTTTATCATAGATGGTTGAATAATATACAAATGATGATCCTGTTTACATACACAATGCAATTGTTTTAAGGAACTCATCACACGAGATAAGGTCACCGTGTGGATATTCAGATATTCCGCAATCTCCGACTGTGTAAAAAACTTAGGTAAGATATATTGTCCTTGTTCCTCAATCGCATAATCCATCAAAAACATACAAACACGAATAGGCACACTTTCCTCTTCCATTTGTAGATATCGTAAAAAGATATTCTGATAATTTTCAGATAAAACTTCAAACAATAAATTGGTAAATAAAAGATCAGTTTTCATTAAATTACATAATACCTCACTATCTAAACGATAGACGATACAATCTGTTTTTGCGATGATCATAAGGGCATTTTTCGCTAAATCACGATGCTGAGTATATAAATGCCTAGTGAAATGAGCAAAGCCGATCACACGCTGATCCATAAAATATAAATGCGTTTTTGTTTCACCATTCTTCTTGATACTGCTTAGTGCACAGATGCCGGAATGTAAAAAATATGCATAATGCTCATCCATGGAATCATAGATATGTTCTCCCTTATGAACAAGCATTTTTTCTCCATAACGATAATAGTCTTCAAATCGGTTCATAATCTGTCCTTTCTTTTCTTACATTTTACCAAAAAAGTGAGAAAATAACATCCTTTCTGATAAAAATCTTATGCTGAAAGAAGAAAAAGCATGTTGCTTATCTTGAATGTATTTTATTGAATAAGGGGCTTATTTACAGATATGTAAAATTTGCGTGACACCAAGACAGTGAAAATGCTACAATAAAACGAGAAAGAAGGGGATAGTATGCCTGAAGCAATTACAACTCAGCGTATATACGAAAAGATGTATATTGACATCGCTTGTGGAAAATATCAAAATCAAGAGGATCTCCCCTCAATTTCAAATCTATGTGAGCATTTTTCTGTCGGTAGAAATACGATGCGTAGTGTATTAAGAAAATTAGAAGAAGATGGCTTTATCAAGCAAGAAAAGGGCAGAAATGCATGGGTGATATTCGATAGTCGTGATCCGAAGTATTTTCGTATATTCCAGGAGGCAATGTATGGACGTTTTCCTGCGCTGATTGAGATCTTTCAAGTAATGGAAGATATCATGCCCGAATTAATTGAGGAAGCATTACGTAATGCCACCGCAGAAAATATCGAAGAAATCAAAAGAAGGATACAAAGGCTAAAAACAGATACCTTGGCCTCTAGTTATGAATTACTTGATATATTGATGTCTATTTATTTATATGCGTTCTCGTTATTGGATAATCAGCATGTGATCCATTTGTTTACAGAAATGATGGAATTTGTGACCATTATTGCGCCAAAAGAAACGCTACGTTCAAGTGAAGTGAAGCGTACCGTTCATTTTCTAGGACAAATGATGTCTACCATCATGGAATTCGTCTTGCGCCATGAAGCAAAGATGATGAAAAAAGCTGTAAAGATCATGATACGTTCTATCTCAAAACAAGTACAAAGATATATAAGAAATCATGTAGATGATCAAATAGAATTTCATCCAATACCTTTTCGTTGGATGTATCATCCAGATTATCTTTATCAACATATTGTTATAGATATCTTAAATGACATTAATTTGGGTAAATATGAAGAGAAGAAGGATCTTCCTACTTTTGAACAGTTAGCTGAGCAATATCATGTCAGTGTTCGTACATCTAGAAAGGCAATCGACGTATTAAACCGTTACCATGTTGTCCATACAGTGAATGGGGTAGGAAGCTTTATCTGTGTGGATGATAAGGATAAGTTGGAAATATGCAGAAATGACGAAATATTATCTCATGTGAAGGATTATTGTGAAGTGTTACAACTGTTACGTTTATGTATCAGAGGAATCGGTGTCCATTATATGCAACAATGGAACAAAGATCAAGTTGAAGATCTCATATTATCTATGAATGAAGGCATCACGCCAAATTTGACACCGTTGATGAAATGTATGTTTACACAAAATAGTTGTCTTACCTCTATTTACCAAGAGGCGGTAAAGGATTTTTCATGGCATGTTTATGTACAAAGTATTTATCCAATGAACAAAGATATCTATGACTTTATCGAAGCTTTTCAATTATTAGAAGAAGAGTTAAGAGGCAGAAAATGGTCAAAAGCAGCGCAACAAATCGATGAAATCATGGGTCAAATATGTAAATATACCAATGAGGTATATTTATATATGAAGCATCAGTCTACCAATGAAAGCATGTGAAAATTATTTGAATATTGCGATTATTTTTATGAATATAGCGAAAAATATGAATTATTTTTGTAAAAACACCTAAATTCAGCTATAGTAGGACTTTTTTTGTTGTAAAAATAGTTGGCTCGTCATATAATATTATTACAGACATGTACCATGTGGTACAAGGATAAACAGACGAGATTTTGGAGAGGGTGCTTTGAATGGATATTAAGGAATATGAAAGGCTGAGAAAAGAAAAATCCTACAAGCGTGTGATTCGTGAGGAAAAAAAGGGAAAAGAGATTTATCAAATGCTTCCCTATTATGAGAATTGCGTATTGTTAGGAGATTCTATTGCGGAATCTATTTTAGACTTTCGATTGTTAAGAAAAAATAATGTGATCGCAAAGCGTGGTAGATGTATCGATATGATTGATGAAGATATAGAAAAAGTTTTTGTACTAGAGCCTAAGATTATTTATATGGAATTTGGAAAAAATGATATCTTGCATTTTCAAGGAAAGGTAGAGCCGTTTATTGAAATTTATGCTGAAAAAATCCAAAGAATCAGGCAAACATTACCACATACATGTATTTATATAAATTCTATCATACCAATGCGTCAGGATGTCATGGATCGTCTTGGGGGTAGAAAGGTTCTAGATGCATTCAATGAAGGCTTGATGAATATGTGTGAAAAATATCATTTAACTTTCATCAATAATGAAATCTTAATGTCATGGAAAGATGATGTATTTGAATTTGATGGGGTACATCCAAAATATCCTTACTATACCATGTGGATGAAGCATATGGCGAGCACTGCAGGTGTTTATTCAGAAACTTGAGTAACGATTCATGTTTGAATCGTTTTTTTCATTTGAAAGTTCTTCTAACAGTAAACCTAAAGAAAAAAGCTGAAAAGTTATCTGAGATGAACATTTTAGCTTAGAAGACATTATAAAAGTTGATAATTGAAAAGGTAAATCTTCAGGATCAAATCCTGATCCCCATTGTTCAACTTTCATTTCTTTATTATGCCAAATCATTACATCATGGCATTTTGGACATTCAAGCAGTATTTCGTATTTCTTTGTTTTGCGATGATAGGTAGCCGATTCGTCTGCGATTTCTTCTTCTGCTCATTCTTCATACTTACACCTTTTGCATTTCA
>NZ_JBEQZJ010000044.1:0-32513 GCF_045223415.1 Hoskinsella mucinilytica
CTTATATTTTTTGGCCAAATTCTTCAAATTTCCTTTCATTTTGACGATGAATCATAATCGCAATCACAAGCGAAAAGATGAAATACTTTTTCCCTTTTTGATACTTAGATCATTTTCAAATAGTGGTCACTCTAACATAGTGACATAAAAAAAGACCGAGTGACTAGTCTCTACTGAAAGAGCACTCTTGTCCACGGTCTAAGCTTTGAAATAAATCGTATTTTAAGCTAAATCTTTTCCATTACTTTCAATGACTTTTTTATACCAGAAGAAAGAATCTTTTTTACTTCGATTGAATGTTCCATTTCCGAAATCATCACTATCAACATATACAAAGCCATAACGTTTTCCCATTTCACCGGTAGAAGCACTTGTTAAATCAATACATCCCCAAGGTGTATAACCCCATAAATCTACGCCATCTTCTACAGCTTCTTCCATACATTTGATGTGTTTTCTTAAATAATCAATACGATAGCTATCGTGAATGCTTCCATCTTCTTCTACCTTATCAAATGCTCCCAATCCATTTTCCACTACCATCAATGGAATTTGATAACGAGCATATAATTCATTTAAGGTATAGCGTAATCCATCAGGATCGATTTGCCAACCCCAATCACTTGCTTCTAAATATGGATTCTTTACTCCACCCATTAAATTACCTGAAGTTCCTTCATTGCTTGGATCATGAGAAACACAGTTAGACATATAGTAAGAGAAACTATAGAAATCAACAGTTCCTTCTTTTAATATTTGTTCATCACCTGGTTCCATTTTGATATGAATATCATTTTCTTCCCAATATCGTTTCGCAAAGTATGGATATTCTCCACGTACTTGTACATCACCACAATAGAAATTACTCATTTCTTTTAGCTTTTGACATTTTAATACATCTTGAGGATGACAAGTATAAGGATAATTTTGCATGTAGGCAATCATACAACCAATCTTGAAATCCGGATTAATTTCATGTCCCAATTTCACTGCTTTTGCGCTTGCGACAAATTGATGATGCAAGCCTTGGAAACGAAGTTGTGGAATGTCTACTTGTTTTGTGAAATCTCTTGTTCCTTCATTTAAAATTCCAAGGCTCATGAAATTTCCAAGTGGCATCGTACCACAATTGATTTCATTAAATGTTAACCAATATTTTACTTTATTTTGATAGCGTTTGAAAATAACTTCACAATATTTCACAAACAAATCAATGACTTCTCTACTTACCCAACCATCATAATGCTCTGTTAAATAAAATGGCATTTCATAATGAGAAATGGTAACCAATGGCTCAATACCATAGTGGAGTAACTCATCGAATACTTGATCGTAAAACTTTAAACCCTCTTCATTTGGTTCTTCTTCAATTCCTTTTGGGAAAATTCTAGTCCATGCGATAGACATACGAAATGTTTTGAATCCCATTTCTGCCATTAACGCAATATCTTCTTTATAATGATGATAAAAATCACTTGCGACATGATTTGGATAATATAATCCTTCTTCTAATGTTTTGGTAATCTGTCTAGGTGTTGTATGAGTTCCATTACTCATCATATCTGCGCCACTTGGGCCTTTTCCACCTTCATTCCATCCGCCTTCAAACTGGTTAGCGGCTGTTGCACCACCCCATAAAAAACCTTCTTTAAATGCCATAACAATGTCCTCCTTGTTGTTTTCGACATTATTGTAACACCGGTATTTTTCCATGTGTGTTCAAAACCATGAAAACTTCGTACATAGCATATCTAAAAGCAGAAATATGGCACTATTTTGTTAAAAAGCCTATCATGCCATTCGCAATCAATCCCTGTGCCATCTTGAAAAAATCAGCATCGCTCATCTCTTCTTTACTTCGATACCATTTTGACATCAATCCGATCATTGCACTGTAAGCATATTCCAACAAATAATCTTCATATTCTGTATTTTGAGGAACATTCCAAAACTTTATCAACATGGTACGAATGCTTTCTCTGAATTTATTTTTAAACTTGGAATTACCATTCTTATCTAACAAAGTAAAAATTTTTTCTCCGTGTTCCTTAAAAATAGGAATGCTGATGGCATATAATATATCACTGTCTCTTGATATTTCTTGAAATTGTTCATTATTTAAAATTCCTTGGATTTCTTTATGTACGATCGTCATCAACTCTTCTTCAATTGTTTCCAAAACTTCATAAACATCACGAAAATAATGATAAAAGGTGGCCCTGTTATTCCCGGTTATCCTTGTGATTTCGGATACGGTAATTTTATCAATTGTTTTCTCTTTATAAATGCTCCAAAATGCATCTATGATATTTTGTCTTGTCCTTGCTGTTAACTCAGGTTGTTTGTTCATATCGCCTACTCCTTCATTTAAAAAAAACGCCTCATTCATTAAGCGACAAATCACATAACATTGTTGCTTGATGAAATGATCATATTTCCTTATAATCGTATCATACAACGTGTTGTTGTATAATACAAGCGTGGATTAAGCACTTGTATATAAAAGAGGAGTGATACAAAATGTCAGTAATAGAAATCGATCATCTAGTGAAAGACTATGGACATGGCAGAGGCGTATTTGATGTATCCGCACATGTAGATAAGGGAGAATGCTATGGATTTCTAGGACCTAATGGAGCTGGAAAAAGTACAACCATTCGACATTTAATGGGATTTTCTAAACCTCAAAGCGGAACAACTGTCATAAATGGATTAGATAGTTGGAAACACTCGGCTAACCTACAGCGAAAAATAGGCTATTTACCGGGTGAAATTGCGTTCCCAACAGGGATGAGTGGTACTGAATTCTTAGATATGCAAATGAAAATGAGAGGATTGAGCGATAAACACTATCTTAATTCCTTGATGAAAACATTTGAATTAGATCCTAATATCGGTTTGAAACAGATGAGTTTAGGAACAAAGCGAAAATTAGCTGTCGTTACAGCTTTTTTACACGATCCTGATATACTCATTTTAGATGAGCCGACCTCTGGTCTGGATCCAATCATGCAAGAAATCTTTATTGAGTATATTTTACAGGAGAAAAAGCGAGGAAAAACCATTTTTCTTTCTTCCCATATTTTTCATGAAGTAGATGCATTATGCGATCGTATTGCGATCATACGTGATGGTGAAATCGTTTCAGAATTTGATCCTGAAGTACTAAAAAAAGAAAGTGATAAAATTTATCGGGTTGCTTTTAACGATGAACAACAATGGAAGGAATTCACTTCTCACCCATATCATTTTACTTCTATAAACAAATATAAGCTTCGGGCAAGAATACAGCTAAAAAACAGTGAAATCACTTCTTTTTTTGAAGATATCTCACACTTCCATGTGGTTGATTTTACTGAATTCCCTTTTTCCTTAGAGGATTATTTTATGCAGTTTTATCATGAAGATAAAGTATTTGAGGGGGTGAAATAATGAGTGACATCGTTATCAAAACAAATGGTTTAACAAAAGACTATGGTAAGGGTCGTGGCATATTCGATATTGATATCGAAGTACACAAGGGTGAAGTGTTTGGTTTTGTCGGAACCAATGGTTCCGGTAAGACAACTACCATTCGTAATATGATGGGATTTATTCATCCCGATAAAGGTACTTCTACAGTGAGTCAATTAGATTCTTGGACTCAATCCGCTGATATTATGAAAAAGGTCAGTTATGTACCAGGAGAAATCGCCTTTCCTGCGTTAAAAACAGGAACAGAATTCTTAAAGACACAAGCGCAATACCTTGGCGTTACAGATTTCACTTATATGAATCATGTGATTGAACTTTTACAGCTAGACCCTAGCGCAAATCTAAAAAGAATGTCCAAAGGTATGAAACAAAAGACCGCCATTGTTGCGGCTTTGATGGGTGAAAAAGAGATTTTAGTATTGGATGAGCCTACTACCGGATTAGATCCATTGATGCGTGAAGCTTTTCTAAATCTCATAAGAGAAGAAAAACAAAAAGGTCACACCATCTTTATGTCTAGTCATATTTTCGAAGAGATTGAAGCAGTGTGTGATCGTGTAGCAATGATCAAGGATGGACACATCATCGATACTATTTCGTTATATGATTTAAGGCATCCTACGATCAAAAATTTTGTCATAGAATTTCAAGATATAGCCGATATGCAAGAATTTAAAAACCAATCTGATTTCTTGATAGAACCGATTCATGATACCAGTTGTTCACTTCAATGTAATGTTGCGCAACTAGATGATTTATTTCGATCATTAAAACGATATCAAATCATAAATTTTCAAGAAATTCGCCGCTCTTTGCAACAGCAATTTATGAGCACATATAAGGAGGGACTCATTCAAAATGGAAAATAATAAGAAAACGGCACGATTCTTCTCAAAGCCTTTGATGAAACAAACCATCAAATCCAATTGGGTATTGTGTGTTGCTATTTTACTTGTCATGGTTCTTCTTGGAAATGTTATGAACTATGCCATGAGTATGATGACAACCGATAAATCAGATGTTGATGTCACTGAATATCAAGAAAGCTTTTACTCTTATCTAGGAGCACTTGCGACCTATGATACCATGACACAACAAGACTTATCTTATGATGATTTTGTGAAAGGTGAACGTAAAGAAGCTTATGACACTGCATTTAACATGTTGAATGCACAAACAGATATGAACCTTTCCATTGATGGCTTTCAATCATCTATTGATGGATTATCTCAATCCGGTATCAGCTTAGATAAATATGTAAAACAATTTGAATATGCTTATGCTTTACAACAATCAAAAGGTGTATTTGACAAACAGGAATTAACTACTTCCGAAATGTTAACGACCACTTTGGATATGATGGGTGTTTCCTCAGATATGGTAGAGAAAATGAGTGAAATGGATCCTGCCTCTATGATGAATCAAATGTATTATACCGCAATGGGATTACTTCCTATCTTTATTCTTATCGTTATATTATCAAATTCTTTAATCGCAGATCAAGTTGATCGAGGATCTATGGCTTACGTATTATCTACACCAACGAAACGTTCTGCAGTCGCAATCACCCAAATGGTATTTATGATCGTTGTTCCATTTATTATCATTTCCATCGTTTGCGCTACTCGAATCACTACTTCCTTCTTATTTTATGATGAAGTTAATGTAGCGGGAATGCTTGCATTATTTGGTGGTATGTACATTTTAGTAGAAGCAGTCTGTGGCTTATGCTACATGGGTAGCTGTCTATTCTCACAAAGCAAGAAAGCAATGGCATTTGGTGGAGGTCTTGCAGTTTGGTTCTTCTTAGCTTCTATGATTGGCTTATTCGGATCTGAAAACATGGTCAATACAGGTATGGGTGTTTCAGAATTAAGCATCTTCAACAAATTAACATTGGTTGGATTATATGATGTAAATTCTTTATCCACCATTGGTACAGCTAGTATCGATTACACCTTTGTTTGGAAACTATTCGCCTTAATTGCGATTGCAATCGGATGTTATGCAATTGGCGCTATCAGATTTTCTAAGAAAGATTTACCACTTTAAATTCTACATGTTATGCTAGAATCCCCCTGAAACAAACAACGACAGTGAAACCCGTTGTTTATCAAAAGGGGGATTTTTCTGTTACATTCTAACATTTTTTTCATTTCTTTGATGATTGCTCATACATAGAGAATTCTATCTAATCATCAATATCAAACCTGTTTTCTTAAACAATTAAGATGTTTTATATCACATATCATCTAAGGATATAGTTATATTTTCCGTTTTTCATCCGATATCTAAAGCATCCCTCCTTCCTATCATAACCAGACAACGATCTATGGCATCCTACTCATCTTTATCCTATGATTCTCTTGTGAAATCGGTTTCATAGAGAAATGGCGAAATTCGATTCCATAAAATTGATAAAATTTCCATGAGCGGATATGATGGTGGTGTTGAAAGGAAGGGATAACATGAATTATCAACAAACAGCAAAAAACATTTTATCGGCTTGCGGAGGTACTGAAAATGTCATATCCAGTACCCATTGTGCTACTCGTCTACGTTTAGAATTGAAAGATCAGACAAAAGTAAACACACAAGCAATCCAACAAATCAAAGAAGTAAAAGGACATATGGTGACGGGTGGTCAAAACCAATTTATTATTGGCGCAGGAGAAGTCACTGAAGTTTATCAAGCCTTTGCCAATCTCACAAATGGAAAAGATACTACACAGGAAATAGACAATATCAAGCAATCTTATCGTAAACAAAATCCATTATCAGCTTTAATCAAAACAATCTCTGATATTTTTGTTCCTATCATTCCTATCGTCATCAGTGGTGGTCTATTGATGTGTATCACTGCTTTTATGACTACACCAGGCTTTGTTTCTGCGGATAAATCCATTGTTCAGCTTTATCCGGGATTAGAAGGCGTTATATCCTTTTTAGGAATGCTAAGTGGTATTCCATTTACCTATCTACCGGTCATGATCGGTTTCACAACAGCAAAGCGATTTGGAGGAACTCCACTTCTAGGTGCTGCCTTGGGATTGTTCATGGTTAACAGCAGTTTAATCAATCCAGCAGCAACTTCTGGTGTTGATATTCCCACATGGAACATGTTTGGCTTACAGGTACAGCAGATTGGCTATCATTCCACGGTATTACCAATTCTAGTCTCAGGTTTCATTCTTTCCAAAATAGAAGTATTCAGTAAGAAAAGAGTAAAAAATGTATTAAATCTATATGTTCCTTTCTTCTCACTGGTGGTTACTTCCTTCATTACGTTCTTATTCATAGGACCTATTCTAAGAGATGTAGGATATATGCTGACGGATGCTTTGATCTGGTTATATCAAACAACAGGTATCTTTGGTGGTATCATCATGGGACTATTGTATGCCCCAATGGTTATCACTGGCATGCATCATTCCTTTATTCCTATTGAAACTCAACTAATTGCTGATATTGCAGTTACAGGAGGTACCTTTATTCTTCCTATTGCTGCCATGAGCAATGTTGCTTTGGGAGCATCCTCACTGGCTATCGCTCACATCATGAGAAAAGACAAAGCTATGAAATCGGAAGCAATATCTGCTGGTGTCACCTCCATTATTGGTGTCAGCGAACCTGCATTATTCGGAATCAATCTAAAGTATAAATATGCCTTCGTTGCTGCGTTATGCGGTTCAGCAACCGGGTCCGCTTTTTTCGCTGCCATCCAACTGAAAGCAATTTCCATGGGAGCTGGTGGTCTACTAGGATATCTATGTTATCGTCCTCAAGATTTATTAATGTATACAGCCGGTATCTTGATTTCCATCAGTGTTTCTTTCATATTGACCCATGTATTCCAAAAGCTAATAGATAAAAAGGAAAGTAAATTCAAATGAATACCTATCAAGAAGATATCTACACATATCGAGCCAGTAAAGAACGATTAAACCATGATGTTATCTTAGCAGAGAAACGAAGTTGCCTTTACAAGCGCTGTTCTATTCCTACCAGCTATGGATATATGGATATGGATCTCTATTATCCAACCACCACAAACAAGACTCAATTTCCCGTTTATTTTAATCTGCATGGTGGTGGTTTTGTGTTAGGATATCCGCAGCAGGATGGTGAGGGATGCAGATTCTTAAGTGATCATGCTGACTGCATTGTTGTCAATGTGGATTATTTCCTAGCTCCTGAAAACAAATTTCCAATCCCTGTACTGTCATTGTATGAAGCACTATATTCTCTCTTAAACCATGCCTCTGAATATCACATGGATCCTAATCATATCGCAATCGGTGGACACAGTGCCGGTGGCAACCTCGCTTCCGGAGTCATTCAAAAAGCCTCACAAGAAAACAAGCTTCAATTTAGTGGGTTGATCATGGATTATTCTCCTACGGATCTCACATTATCCTGTCAGCAGAAAAAATTGAAAACAATTGATAATCGTATGATACAATACATGAATTGGTATTTTCAATCAGAAAATGACAGAACCCATCCATTTGCTTCACCTCTCTATAGTGATTTCACAGCATTTCCAAAATGTCTCATATTATCTGCGCAACTAGATCCGCTTCGTTATGAAGAAGAAACTTTTACTCGCAAATTAAAGGAAAACAATATTGATGTCACCTACACTTGCTACAAAGATTGTAAACATGGCTTCACTCATAAGCTATTTGAATATCATGAGGAACAAGCAGATCGTGCATGGAAGCAAATGTCCTCTTTCTTGCAAGATTGTTTTTACTGAAAAGAAAACAAAGAAATTTGTTTTCTTTTCTTTAGGATGAATGATAAAATGAGAAAAAGAGGTGTACAAAATGAAAAACAAAATAACGATCCAAGATATCGCAGATCGATGCAAGGTATCAAAAGCATGTGTTTCAAGATACCTAAACAATGGGTATGTTTCGCAGGAAAAAGGCGAACTGATACAGAAAGTAATCGAAGAAACCGGGTTTGAACAAAATTTCTTCGCAAAACGATTAAAACAAAGTCAAAGCCACCTCATTGGTTTAACATTCTCACGTTTAGATTCTGTCACTGTTGGAAGAACCGTAGAAGGTATGATGGAGATTTTGGAAGAACATGGATATCAAATGCTGATTATGGTATCTCGCTTAAGTGAAAAAAGAGAATTAGAACAACTGCAAAGACTGGCACATCAAGGGGTGGATGGTATCGTCATGGGATGCATGGGCATCAAACAAAGCCACGTTAATATGGTTGCATCGCTTTCCATACCGGTATTATTCAGTGGACAACGTAATCCCAAAGTTCCTTATATTAAGCTAAATGATTATAAGGCAGGAAGAATGTGTGCTGATTACTTATACGATATGGGACATCGAGATATCTTATTTCTTGGTGTATCAGAAAATGATCTTGCAGTTGGTATTGAGCGAAAAACCGGGTTTTTCGATGCCTTTAAAAGCAAACAAGAAAAAGTAAGATTGTCTTATTTTGAAACTGATTTTCAATTTAAACACATTCTCACGAAGCTGAAAGATATTCATATTTCCACACATACTGCTATCGTAGGCGCAACAGATAAAATAGCAATTGCAGCCATGAGATATCTATTACATAAGGGATATCAAATTCCTGATGACATATCCATCATGGGAATTGGAGGATACGATATTGGAGAAGTATACGTTCCCTCCCTCACTACGATTTCTTTTGATGATTTTGAAATGGGTCGTGTATTGGGATCCACAATATTAGCACTGATAAGAAAAGAAAGCATCAACGAAAAAGCCGGAGATCTTGTCTCCCTAACCTTAATGGAACGAGAAAGTGTCAAACGCTTAAACATTGTAGATGTATAATAAGAGAATAGAGATCGCACCCTAAACGCCAAACCTATCACATGGAGAGACCACAGAGTTTCATGTTGTACAACCATTAATTCTTCACAAAACTCTGAAATCCATACCAAAAATTTTTCTGCTTATTTCCTATTCTTCTTCAAATAACAAACATAATAAGAAATCGATAAATTCAGAAAGAAAATCTGTAAAAAAAATATACCTATACTTGAAATGCTGGATCATTTCGCCAATCAAAAGCATCCCTCAAAGCTCAGATATCATTGGCTTGGATGCTGCATAATATCCACATGTTATCCCAATTCCAAGATCTACAAACAAGGAAAGAATCATAGAAAATCTCTCTGCTTTTGAAGTAACTTTAACTCATGAAGAATTCATGGCATTGGAAAATGCATTGTGGAAATATAAGATTTATGGGCAAAGAAAAGAATTAAAATTTTGACCATTGATATAAGAAATAAAACTATAGATATGCTTATAAATTCCAAAAATGCCGATCGAATTACCCCAAAAATACAGATCAAATCGCCCCAAAAACACCGAACAAGATTGTATCATCTCTTAAATTCTATTATACTAACAAAAGTGAACCTGATCTATTAATGATCATAACAAATGGTAACATGACATACACAAGAGAAGATGGTGTAAAAATCATCCCCATCAGATGTTTGAAAAACTAATCAAAAAAGGAATACCTAAACACATACAGGTATTCCTTTTCTTTCATCTTATTCTAACTCTTCGCCATTGCTCTGAATGACTTTTTGATACCAATAGAAGCTATCTTTTCTACTTCTATTATATGTACCTTTCCCTTCATCATCTACATCAACATAGATGAAGCCATAACGTTTCTTCATTTCACCCGTTCCGGCAGATACGATATCGATACAGCCCCATGGGGTATAACCCATCAAATCTACTCCATCAATTTCTACAGCTTTCTTCATTTCTTTGATATGCTCTCTTAGATAATCAATACGGTATGGATCATGAATACTTCCATCTTCTTCCACCTTATCGTATGTACCCAAGCCATTTTCTACGATCATTAAAGGTATTTGATAACGATCATAGAATAGATTCAAGGAATGACGAAGACCTTTTGGATCGATAGACCATCCCCATGGTGTTGTTGGCAAATAAGGATTTGTATATCCTGTATTCATGGATCCACAATCAATTGCCATTGCTTTTGTTTCCTTACCGCAAACAAGAGTGAAATAATAACTATATGATAAGAAGTCTACCTTACCCTTCATTAGCAATTCATCATCGCCTTCCTGTTTTGGAAGAACGATGCCCTTTCTTTCAAACTCTTTTAATTTATATGCCGGATAATATCCACGACATTGTACATCCGGATAAAATAACATCGTTTTCATGAAATCTTCGTTTGCCTGTACATCATCAGGATCACAGCTATTCGGATAAGAGAACATGCCTCCATACATCATTCCAACCTTATTGTTCGGATCAATTTCATGAGCCATTTGCACAACCGTAGCACTTGCTAAAAATTGATGATAAGCAGCAGTCATTCTTGTCTGCTCATCTGCATCATTTGGTACTCCACCGGCCATCCAAGGCATCATAGACATACAATTGATTTCATTGAATGTCAACCAATAAGTAACTTTTCCTTTATAACGATTGAAAATAGTTTTACAATATTTCACATAAAAATCAATCACTTTTCGGTTGGTCCAAGAACCATATTTCTGTAAACCTAATGGTGTTTCATAATGAGAAATCGTTACCAAAGGTTCGATTCCATGTTTATGACATTCATCAAAAACCTCATCATAATGCTTTAATCCGGCTTCGTTGGGTTCTTCATCATCACCATTTGGAAAAATTCTAGCCCAGTTAATGGACATACGATACGTCTTAAATCCCATTTCACCAAACAACGCAATATCTTCTTTAAAATGCCCATAGTGATCGATTGCAGTATGACTTGGATAATTTTTTCCTTCTAATACGCCATCTGTAATCTCTCTTGGCGTGTGTGCGTCTCCAGCAGTCATGACATCGGCAGTGTTAACGCCTTTACCATCACTATCCCATGCACCTTCACATTGATTGGCAGCAGTAGCACCGCCCCATAAAAACCCTTTTGGAAAACTCATAAGTATAACCTCCTTTTTCTATTTGTTTCTTTTATTCTAATATTTCTCCATTAGATTCGATAACGTTCTTATACCAGTAGAATGAGTCTTTTCTACTTCTATTTAATGTACCTGATCCATCATTATTCTTATCTACATAAATAAAACCATAACGTTTTTTCATTTCTCCGGTTCCGGCAGATATCAAATCAATACAACCCCATGGTGTATAACCCATCAAAGGAATACCATCTTCCTCTACAGCTTTTTCCATTTCAATGATATGAGTTCTTAAATAATCAATACGATAGTCATCATGAACACTTCCATCAGCTTCTTTTACATCAAAGTTACCCATTCCATTCTCTACAATAAACAAAGGTAATTGATAACGATCATATAACATATTCAAAGAATAACGAAGTCCTACTGGATCAATTGGCATATGCCATGGTGTTTCAATTAAATAGTCATTTTTTGCACTATCGATTGCACTTCCTACCATATTCATTCCGATTTGTTTGGTTCTTGAGGAACAAAGTGTCATATAATACGAATATCCGATAAAATCCACTTTTCCTTTATATAGAAGTTCTTCATCTTCTGCTTCCATCTGAATATGTATATCATTCTTTTTCCAGAATGCCTTTGCTTTCGCATCATAATAACCACGACACATAATATCACTGAAATAAAGTTGTTTATCCATATCCTTTTCACAAGCCATTACATCTTCTGGATGGCATGTATGTGGATAAGAGAACATACCTGCATACATCATCCCTACTTTAACATCAGGATAATGTGTATGTGCGTAGGTTACTGCTTTTGCACTGGCAACAAATTGATGATGTGCAGATTGATATACATCTTGTAATGTAGGATCTTTTAAACCAATAGAAATCATCGGTAATAAAATAGCACAGTTGATTTCATTGAATGTCATCCAATATTTTACTTTGGTATGATAACGATCCAGAATCACCTTGGCATAGTTTTCAAAGAATGTTACAACGTTACGATTTTTCCATCCACCATATGTTTTTACTAAATGAAGTGGCATTTCATAATGTGACATAGTAACAACAGGTTCGATTCCATATCGTAATAATTCGTCAAATACCCTGTCATAAAATTGTAATCCTTCTTCGTTTGGTTTGGTATCATCACCGTTTGGAAAGATTCTTGTCCATGCAATCGACATACGATAGCATTTGAATCCCATTTCCGCAAATAATGCAATATCTTCTTGATAGTGGTGATAGAAATCAATCGCTTCATGGCTTGGATAATAGACATCATCCTTGATTTCATCCATGTAGATACGTGCCTTATCTACCTCTCCGGCAGTCGCAACATCTGCGGTACTAGGTCCTTTTCCACCCTCATTCCAACCACCTTCACATTGGTTGGCAGCGGTAGCACCACCCCATAAAAATCCTTTTGGAAAACTCATATGAATTCCTCTTTTCTATTCTGCTTCATCTTTATACATAAACAAGGTTAATACAAAAGTAATGATCAAACCGGCAATCACACCAGCTGCCATCCAAATTAGATTTGATGTTCCTCCAGGTAAATAAATTGGGAATGCAAAGATACCGGCGCTACCTGTAATCGCATAAGCTACCGCTTTACCTAAACCGGCAATACATCCACCGGCAAAACTACCGATCATTGAAGCATATAGCGGTGTTTTATATTTCAGATTGACACCATACATTGCAGGTTCTGTAACTCCACCAAGGAAGGCAGTAATCGCACAACCTGATGCTAATGATTTAACATTTGTCTTTTTAGATTTTACCGCAACAGCAGCAGAAGCAGCAGCTTGATCTAAATTGGAAATGATCATACCTGTCAATACGATTGGTTCCCAACCGATGGTTGCGAAAGAGTTCAACATATAAGGCATCAAAGAAGAATGCATTCCTGTCATAACAAGAAGTGGACATAATCCAGCAAAAATAGCGACACCTAAGAAACCTGTAGAGTTATATAACCAAATAATTGCTTCAGAAATATAAGTACCTAGGAAAGAGCCAATAGGTCCTAATACACATAATGCAAGGGGAATCATCACGATCAATGTCAATAATGGTTCTGTGATTGAACGAACAGCATCTGGTGAAATTTTCGCAAAGAACTTTTCAATCGGTGCCATTACCCATACAGTTAATAATGCAGGGAAAATCGTGCTTGTGTAAGATGCAGAATAAATAGGAAGACCCGCAACATTCAAAGCAGTTCCTTCTGTAATAGCAGCGACAAAATTAGGATGAATAAACATTGCGCCAATTAACATACCAAGACTCATATTTGCGCCAAACTTTTTCGCAGCCGTAGCACCTACGAAAACCGGTAGGAAATAGAATCCGGCATCACCAACAAAGCTTAATACCAAATAAGTAGAAGAAGTTTCCGTGATAATACCAGTCATTTCTAATACTAATACAATAATTTTGATAAATCCGGCACCAATCAAACATGGAATTAATGGTGTAATACAACCGGCAATGGCATCAAATACAGCTCCGATACTGAATTTCTTTTTCCCTCCATCAAGATTTTCATTCACAGCATCCTGTTGTGCCAATCCTGTTTTCTTACAGATCAGATTGTAAGCATCTCCGACAGCTTGTCCGATAATGATCTGAAGTTGATCACCAGACCACTGACATCCCATAACGCCCTCAACCTTTTCAATTTCTTCTTTCTTTACTGCACTTTTATCTTTCACATTAAAACGTAAGCGAGTAATACAGTGAGTAAAAAATGTGATGTTGTCTTTGCCACCGACCAAGTCAATGACACTGTTTGCTAAATCTTCATATCTTTCTTTCTTTGCCATAAATAAGCTCTCCTTTTCTTATCTGTTCTATATGCAAACAACATATCTCGTACGCTGATATCTTGTTTTTGCTAAAATAAAACCTCAACACAAAAGCACGCAAATATCCTGTGCTCTTATGTTGAGGTAATGCCCAAATTAATGGTTACAATCCTCTCTACTACATAAGCGATTGATATGTAACATCAGATACAACAGCTCTTCTTCACTGGGATCCCAGTTTAAAGCTGATATCAGATATTTTTTGATATGAACAACGCAATCATAGGTTTTATGATAAGCATTTTTCATAGAGTCATACATTTTCTTGTTCTCACTTGTAATCTCAGTATCATTTTCTCTTCTTTTTAAAAGATACTGTAAATGTGAGACAAATCTTGAATAATTGAATCCATCACGATCTATTTTTAATGAGAAATCCTTTTCTATGATCTTTGTTAAGTCATTTATAATGGTTTTCTCATCCACTTCACTACCTTCGCTTCTCTGTATTGTTTCCGCATTGATGAAATGCATGGCAATACTCACTGCTTCATCCTTAGATAAATGCGTATCCATTTCTTTATTGATAAGCTTAATTGCCCACTCACCAACATACATTTCAGCTTCATATAAATGTCTAATATCATAACTAAATGGCATTTTGATATCCATGTTTTTACGATAACGTTCTATCGCAAAATTGATATGGTCTGCCAATGTAAATACAATATTAGCATTGATTTCGTTCTTGATTTTCGTTTTCGCAAGATCAACGATCTTCGCACTAAGCACAAATACACTTTCAGGTATTTCATTAAACAAATGGAGATAATCCGGCTTGATACCATAATAGGTACGCCATATCAAACTAAGATCCTTTAACTCATAGGGTATTTTGGGAAAACCAATTCCTTTGCCAAAAGCTACTAGTTCATGACCATCGTTATCAACACATACAGCCACATTGTTATTGATTTTCTTAATGACTTTCATGAACGTCTTTCTCCCTTCTAATCAAATGAAATAACTTTATCCTCCCCCATTATAACATGATTTCCAGATGCAGACACAACCATTTTGTACTCAGATGAATTCGTAATTACCATAGGTGTCGTCAATGTCATATCATGTGCTTTCATAAATGTCATATCAATTTCAATTAATGCGGTACCCTTTGAAACCTTATCACCGGCTGATACAAGAGCCTTAAAGCCTTCACCATTTAAATTAACGGTATCTAATCCAATATGAATTAAAATTTCAGCGCCATTCGCTGCGGTAATACCTACTGCATGAAGCGTATTCGCTAACATTGCGATGGTTCCATCACATGGTGCACAGATAAATTGAGATTCAGGTTCAAAGGCAATGCCATCTCCCATCATTTTTTGAGCAAACACTTGATCTGGAACTTGATTTAAAGCCACCGTAGTTCCTGTTACAGGCGCATATAATTCTATCGTTTTCTTTTGTTTCTTTGTCCAAAACATAGTAATTCCATCCTTTCCACAAATAAAAAACTCTTCGGGTTCTTACACAAAAACAGCATTTTCATCTGTTTTAGGTAATGCCTCCCGAAGAGTAACAAGCCTAATTTCTTATTTGCACATTTATCTTAGCACCGCATGAAAGCGTTGTCAATACATTTTTTTAAATTTCTTGACTATGATTTTGGCAGATATTTTATGTCTAATCAAATAAGCTTTTATGTTATTATCATTTCTAAACTCATGAAATAGCTTATTTTTCATCAATATCAATCAATTCATATGCTTGTGAACCGACTCCGATTTCTGAAGCTGCATCTACCGTATGTTTTCCATTTCTTGATTCAATTCGCTCAATCAAATCCTTTTTACCTTCATCTTCACTTTGATATACTAGATCTAAACATGCTTGATCTAATGCCACAGGATCTAAAGATGCCAATATACCAATATCTTGAATTTTAGGATCCTCCGCTTTCGCACAACAATCACAATCAACTGACATATTTTTCATCACATTGATAAATACCATCTCACCTTTGAAATATTCCAAAATTGATTTTGATGCATCTGCCATTGATTCTAAAAAAGCATCATGATCAGCTGTCCACATTTCTTCCGGCTTACCTGCCCCATGAATATAAGCTTTTCCATGACTAGATGCAATCCCAATAGAAATGTTTTTCAAAGCTCCTCCAAAACCACCCATCGGATGCCCTTTAAAATGAGATAACACCAACATGGCATCATACTTTGTCAAATGAGATCCAACATAGTTTTTATCAATTTGTTTACCACCAGAAACAGTTAATTCTAAATCCCCATCTTCATCTAAAATATCAACGGGAGCGATTTCACTCCATCCATGTACTTCCATGGTTTTCCAATGTTTATCAGTGGTATTACGTTCTCCATCATATGCAGTATTGCTTTCCACAATCGTTCCTTTCACATGATCTATCATTGGTTTCATAAACTCCGGACGTAAAAAATTCTGATTACCTACTTCTCCTGAATGTAATTTTACTGCGATTTTACCAGTTAGCTTTTTTCCTATCACCTCATACAATTGAACCATAGCTTCTGGTGTTATGGTCTTTGTAAAATATACTTTTGCTTTTTCCATGATATCTACCTCTCTTCAAAAAAATTATAGACCTTAGAGTTCACTTTAAGTCAAGAACTTTTTTATCTTTTCTTGTATATTTCCATAACATAAGTTTTACTTATTAATCTCATAAGAAAGTTAAATTGTTGATAAATAAAGGATTCTATATAATAACAACGGATATGAGGAGGATAAATGATATGAATGATTTTCAATTTCAAAACAAGACAAAAGTATATTTTGGCAAAAACCAATTGAATCACCTACATGAAGAAGTTCTAAAATACGGTGATAAGGTTTTGATTGCTTGTGGGGGGAAATTTATAAAAAATGCTCCATTATATCAAAATGTTATTGATGAATTAGAATCTAATGGTATACAGGTTTTTGAGTTAGGATCCATTGAGCCTAATCCAAGACATACTACTGTCAATTGCGGTGTTTCAATATGTAAAGAACATGGCATTCAAACAATCATAGCTATCGGTGGTGGTTCTGCCATTGATTGTTGTAAAGCAATTGCCGCAACAACCTTATCAAAGACTGATAACATCTGGGATTTGATCGAAGGTAAAGTTACATGGGATAAAGCTTTGCCTGTGATTGCGATACCAACCATTGCATCTACTGGAAGTGAGATGGACAAATCATGTGTGATTGCCAATGTCGAGTTAGGAATCAAAAGCGGAATCAATGGTGAAGCAATTCGTCCTAAAGCTGCTTTTCTGGATCCAACAAATACATTTACGGTTCCTGCTAGACAAACAGCTTGTGGTGGTTTTGATATTATGGCTCATTTCTTAGATATGAATTATTTTGTCAATGCTGAGAAATATCCTTTACAATTTAACGTTGTGGAAACCTTACTCAAAACAGTTCGCATGCATTTACCTATTGCGATTCAGGAACCTGAAAATTATGAAGCAAGAGCAACATTACTTTGGGCAGCAAGTTGGGCATTGAATAGTTTTTGTACTTCAGGATTTAAGATACAGCCTTCCTTACATGCTTTAGAACAATTCTCATCAACATTAGATTTAACCCATGGATTAGGTTTAGCAATTTTAACACCTAAGTGGATGACCTATCTATTAGATCAAGATGCTAGTGTTGTGGATGATTTCGCAAGATTTGCGGGTCATGTAATGGGAGTCATGGATACAGAAGATCACTTAACTGTTGCTAGACTAGGCATCGAAGCTTTACAGATATTTTTAAGTGAAGAACTTGGATTACCTACACATTTATCTGAACTGGGCATCGATGTTTTACCAATGGATGAGATGGTAGAAAAAGCAACACAAGGTGCTGAATCCTTGCCATATGCTTATCGTGTTTTGACAAAGAAAGATTGTGAAAATATTTATCAGATGTGTTTATAAGCTACATAAAAGAGCATTACTTTCAGTTAAATTAGTCAGGAGGAAACTTATGAAAAAAAGACAAATTGGTAAAACAAATATGTATATCAATCCAGTAGGATTAGGCTGTATGGGTTTTTCTCATGCTTATGGAGTGGCAATGAATAAAGAACAAGCTATTCATATCATGAAAGAGGCGCATAGATTTGGTTATGACTTTTATGATACTGCTGAATGTTATACTGGTGAGAATGCAGATGGCAGTATATCTTATAATGAAGAATTGGTCGGTGAAGCAATCAAAGATTTTAGAAATGAGATTGTGATTGCAACTAAATTTGGAGTTAAGCATAAAGGAGATCATTTAGAATTTGACAGTTCACCTGCTACTATCTATTCATCAATTGAGGGAAGTTTAAAAAAATTAAATATAGATTGTATAGATTTATACTATCAACATCGAATCGATCCTAATGTAGAACCTGAGGTAGTAGCATCAGTGATGAAAGAATTGATCAAAGAAGGAAAAATTAAGGCATGGGGAATATCTGAAACTAATGAAGATTATTTGAGAAGAGCACATGCAATTTGCCCTGTAAGTGCCATACAAAATCGATATTCCATGGTTGCAAGATGGCATGAAAACCTATTTGACGTATGTGAGGAATTAGGAATCACTTATGTTGCTTTTTCACCTATGGCAAATGGCTTGTTAAGTGGTCAATTTACAAATGAAACAAAATTCCCAGAGGGAGATTTTAGAAATAAAATGCCTCAATATCAAGAAAAAGGATATAAAAAAGCTCAGATTTTATTAGATTTATTAAAAAAACTAGCTGAGAAGAAGCATGCTTCAATGGCTCAGGTTTCTCTTGCTTGGATGATGAGTAAGAAAGAGTTTATTGTACCAATTCCAGGTAGTCGTGATCTTTCTCGTTTGAAAGAAAATTTTGCTGCTGGAAATATAGAATTAACGCAACAAGAAGTAAACAATATAGACAAACGATTAAGAACACTTGATTTTGATGTTTTTGGTGGTCATTAAGAAAAATTCAAAGAACATTATGTTTTACAAGTAACAAAGAAAGATAAGGTGAATAAAATGAAAGTAAGTAATCATTTGCATGAAGACAAATCATTATGGTCGTATGAGATACAAAATGAGATAGCGAAATCAAAAATAGAGCACAAAAGCAAGAAATGTTTTAAAATAGAAAATTTAAAGAATTCACTATCGGATTTACTTCAAACATTGATTCAAACCAAATATCATGAAGATGCAAAAGAATGGGTATCTACACTAACTCTAGAACAAGTAGAAGAAGCCATATTACATATTTTATCCTGTGGTTCTTGGGAAGAATTAAAAACACATATCAATAACTAAAAAATATATGATAATTTATTTTTTCTATTGATGTTGATATAAACGAATGTAAAATGTAAAAGACTAAAATTGTTTATTTTATCAATACTCTTCTTCCATATCCTTTTGTCTAATAACCCTCTGTAAGCGAAATTGATGATGATCGTATTCGTATACGAATATACAACAATTTCCAAAACCTTTTTTTAATTCTTCCATAGGGTCTTGAATCCCTCGCAAAAAATTAAAACATGCGCCACTATGAGATACCGCCAATACACAATGATGATCTTCTTGTTCCATGATATTACTTAATGTTTCCATCATTCGATCTTTCACAGTATTCGAAGATTCTCCATGAAATTGTAGATAATATGTTTCACACTCCTTTGGAGTTTCACAATTTAATCGCTCGCTTTCTCCTTCCAACTCCCCATAAAACATTTCCTTTAATCCTTTTTTCTTTTCATATGGCATATCTACGACCAATTCCAAGGTATCGCAACATCGTTCACTGGTAGAAGCATAAGCATGATCAAATACGATATGTTGGCGCTTAAAATATGCCCCTGCTTTTTTTGCTTGTTGAATCCCCTGTTGCGTTAAAGGTGAATCACACCATCCTTGAATACGTTTCTGAACATTGAACATGGTTTCGCCATGTCGCATGAGATATAATGTTTTCATGATTTATTTCCTTTTAGAAGTAAGGATTCTCCCGGTGCCAATATTCTAATACGCTCTGGATGATCTATCCTTTCAAAAAGATCATTAGGATTACCATTAAATGGTGACATATCAGGTGCATCTACACATCCCCAATGAATACAAAGCAATTCACTATCTGGGTAAGTATTTGCCAATTTTACTGCGCCATCTAAAGTAATATGCCAATCGTTATCTGAAAAATCAAATAAAATAACATCAGGTTGCGGCATCTTCAAATGTTCATCTAATAAACGAGAATCTCCTGGCATCCAAATCGTTCCATCCTTTGTTTCTATATAATAACCGCAATAGTCTTCTTCTTTCCAAACACGATATTGGTATTTTTCAATTTCACTTTGCCAATTATGTTTTGCTAAAGTCATCTTGATCTTAACATCATGGATATTAAATTCATCATGGATATCATGCCCAATTCCTGCAATACCTTTTTTACGCATTTCTTTCGCAACATATTGTGGCGCATGAAAACTAACACATTTTGGCATGAGATCAAGACAAGTCATAACACTAAAATGATCATTATCGATATGCGTAATCAAAACTGCATCTAATGAGGTTACTTCTTCTGGAAGGATGGGCATATCTATCATTAGTGGCATATCAAAACCTTCTAATAAAGGATCGATCATCAAGATGGTGCCTCTGCTATTTATCATAGCACCACCATTTCCCAGCCAACGTATTTCCGTATGTGTGATACGATCAAATGCATGTGAGTCTATTCGCTTTGTTGTAGGCGCAACTGCTTGTCCCTTTTCATTGATTTTTATCATATCATTCATTTCCTTTCTTAGTCCAACTCATATATCAAATAATCAAGACAATCTAAACATTTTTGTTTCTCATGCAAATCATTTAAAACAATATCTCGTTGTGTTCGTAACATTTGTTTACGTTCTTCTTTGGTCGTATCTCCTTGTTGTTTCAGACATAAATAATGTTGTATCACTTTCGGTAGCATTCCTACTTTATCCAAAGATAAGATGGTACTAAGCTTTTCAATATCTTTTTCCTCATATTCACAACAGCCATCACAAGTCTTGGTATCCTCAAACAAACCTGCTTCTTCGAATTTTTTTAGTTTATCTAAAGGTACTTGAAATCTTTGATTGATCTCATCTTGTTTCATGTTACTCCTCCTTATGTTCATTTCAATATCATTGTATCGCCTGATTATTACATTGTCTAATACCATTTTTCTATCTTGCTATATGCTGAAAAAGCATGAAGTTCTTATTCAGAAAAAAAGAACCAGTACTTATCAACTGGCCCTTTCCTATTAGGAAGCTTGTTTTTGAAAATGATGAAATGCTCCGATCAGATTTGCGTCGTTATGAAAATGACAAGGTACGATTTCAAGATGCGGCAATGTTAAAGGAAGAGAAGCATAGAATGTATTCATAGCATCCATGATGCCTTTGATAAATACAGGATTGGCAGATACACCACCGCCAATGCATAAGCGTTGTGGATCTAATAAAATCTGTAAATTAAATAGCTGAATGCTTAAATCTTTACAATAGTTATGAAAGATCTCACATGCAATCGGATCCCCTTGTTCGATCCAACCAAATACTGTTTTCCCATCCTGTATGCTTACCTGCTTTTGATCACATATCCTTTTTAAAAGTGCCGGTATGCTTCCTTGATTTCCCCACATGGCATCTCTACCATATGTCTTTATATCTTTGGTCAACCAACCACTGACTTCACCACTGAATAAATGTGCTCCTTTATATAAATCACCATTTAACACAAAGGATCCACCAATACCGGTTCCGAAGGTCAATACCATTCCTTGATCAATACCTTGAAGATTTCCTTTCCATACTTCTGCCAAGGTTGCACAACGAGCATCATTTTCTAATTCAACTCTTGTATGACATATACCTTCTAATAATTCTTTACCATTGGTTTGATTAAGATATTGTAAAGAACCCCCTTGATAAATCATTCCACTTTTGATTTCTATCGTACCAGGCAGTGAAATTGCCAAACCTTCTTTTGGTTGAGGATAGGATTCCCATATCTGTTTGATAACTTCCACGAAATGTTCCTTATGATCTCTTGGTGTGGGGATTTGATTCAGTGATAGTATCTCACCGGTATCATCCATCAATGCATGTTTGATGAATGTACCACCGATATCTAATACCACGATCATAGAGTTTCCTCTTCTATCTTCATCCCTAGATTTTCTCCATTTGTGGCGATAACCTGTTGATACCAGTAGAAGCTATCTTTTCTTTTACGTTCGTTTGTGCCAATGCCATTATTGTCACGATCCACGTATATAAAACCATAACGTTTTTTCATTTCCCCAGTTCCTGCAGATACACAATCAATACATCCCCAAGGTGTATAACCTATTAGATCAATACCATCTTCTTTTACTGATTGCTTCATTGCTTCAATATGCGCTTTTAGATAAGCAATTCTATAGGTGTCATGTATCTTACCATCTTCCATAACCTGATCATCATAACCTAATCCGTTTTCTACAATAAATAAAGGCTTTTCATATCGGGTATATAAAACGTTCATCAAGAAACGTAACCCATCCGGATCAATTTGCCATCCCCATTCATTTGCTTTTAGGTAAGGATTTTTTAACCCACTTACGATATTTCCGCCACTGCTTTCTCCACCTTCCTCATGGGAAACGACACTGGAAGAGTAATAAGAAAAGCCAATATAATCAACAATACCTTCCTTTAAGATCTGATCGTCTTCTTTCTCTTTTTGAATCTTTACGTGAAAATATGAAGGATAGCTTCCTCTTACATGTACATCTGTGAAGAACAGTGTGCCATCTCGTAAATATTCTTGAGCAGCAAGTACATCTAATGGATGGGATGTTTTAGGATATCCTACTGTTGTCATGACCATACAGCCAATTTGATTCGTTGGATCGATCTCTTTACCAAGTTTTACTGCCATAGCACTCGCTATAAATTGATGATGTAATGCTTGATAAGATACTAATTTACGATCTTCTCCTTCTTTTAAAATAACACCTGCAATTGATGGGATATGAATGGTACTATTGATTTCGTTGAAAGTCATCCAATAAGTAACGATCCCTTTGTAACGTTCAAATAGCGTTTTCGCATATTTTACATAAAAATCAATCAGTTTACGGTTTCTCCATCCACCATATCTTTCTACTAAATGAAGTGGCATCTCATAATGTGATATGGTAACGATTGGTTGTATTCCTTTATTTCTTAAGGTCGTAAATAAGCGATCATAAAATTGTAATCCTGCTTCATTTGGTGTGTCTTCATCACCTTTGGGATAAATTCGACTCCATGCAATGGAAGTGCGAAGTGCTTTAAAACCCATTTCTTTGAATAAATCTGTATCCTCTTCATATCGATGATAAAAATCTATTGCTTCATGATTGGGATAATAAGCATCTGGCTCTATGGTTCTTGTGATTCTTCGAGGATGGTCCTTATCTCCTGCGGTAATGATATCCATAATGGATAATCCCTTTCCATCCTCCAGATATGCTCCTTCACATTGGTTGGCCGCAATAGCTCCACCCCATAAAAAATTTTCTTTTAACATAAGTACCTACTTTCTGTTTTTTTTGAAACAATATTCATTGGTATTTGGCTCTTGATATTATATATACAAACCTTTTAACATGGTCTCTTTCATTTAAAATAATATGATATTTTCATGGCTATCCTATCCATTTGTCAAATGTAGTAAAGCATTTATGAATTTTTATCTTGTTTGATAGTAGATAAAAACGCTAACGAGTGCCGTAAAACCGTATTGGCTTGTGTCGGATATTTTTGATAATCAAATTGAAATTCATGAGGACATTCCTCAAAAAAGTCACTCTTTACTGATATACCTAATTGTTTGCCTTTTTCCGCAAGCTTTTTTCCTTGCCATAAAAAGGAATACTTCTTCCCATCCACTATATACATTGCCGGATGATGTTCGCTCAGAAAATGAAGTGGTGAGGCAAGTTTTCGTTTTAATGATGTTTCCCAATGTTTACTACCTAAGTAAGACCAACCAATATAGTTAAAGAATTTTCTAAAACTTTGAAATTGTTCTTGATGAACATCTTCACAAAAATCATAAGGTCCGCAAAATAATAGCTGTCCTTGTATCCTTTTTGTACAATGTAACTCTATTTGTGTTTCTTTGCGTAAGGCTTCTTGGAATAAAAGATTCGTGAAGTTAGCCGCAATGTTTGCACCCGCAGAATCGCCACCAATCACATAAGGTATATTTGAGGGAAGCTTTCGCATGTTTTCTAAATGAACCAATAACTCATCTACCTGTTTGATCTGTACAGGAAATGGATAGCGTGGTGCATAGGCATAGTTCATTGCGACAACGATGATCCCTTGATGCGCTAATTGTATCGCATAATTTCGGGTTCCTTCACTCGTCCCGGCAATAAATGCACCTCCATGGATCCAAATCAAAACATGGGTAGCTTGTTTCTCTTTTGGAACATACAAATCGTAAGTGTTATTAGGATAATTCGAAGGATATACGAAACTTTTTTGTATGATGACATCTTTTCTTATTTCATCTATTGTATCAGGTGCCTTATTGTGATGATCTTCTTTTTGATGGCGAAGTAGCCATACAAAAGGGTATGGTGTCCATAGGAATACATATCCAATAACGGCAATGAATATGATGAAAATTACGATCCACAAAGCCATTGTTTCAACACCTCCTCGATTCTTTTTGCCATTTCGTTACCTCCTGATTTACTTGGATGTAAATGATCGCCTTGATGATAACCTTTTTTCCAAGCTTTAGTATCATCACATAGTACATCATCAAAGAGTATAACATCGGTTATGTTAGATAATTTTTGATATGCCTGATTGATACTGTTTCTAAGTGTTTCCTTTTTCTCATCTACTTGATCTGCGTGTAAAAAGGGTGGTATAGCAAGAAGAAGGATACGATCAGCTTGCGTCTTCAAAGCTTGTATACTTTGATCTATTGCTTTCATATATTCTTCTAATGTAGGTAACTCATCAATATCAGCACAAAAGGTTCCCGGTTGATATAGATCATTGGTACCTAAAGCAAATAGCTGTATAACAATTCCTTGATCTTGTTTGATTACCTGTTCTTGAATACGTTTTACTCCTGCAATACCAAAACATTGATTCATCACATCAATATTTTGAAACATTCCTTTATTTCCTTCCTTTGTCGTACCTTCTAAGATATAGGTATGTGTCGCATCGATATGTACTTGTTTTAACTCATGTAATAAGCGATTGCCACTGATGCCATGATTCAATAAAACATAACCTTGATTCCTTAACCATGCCTTTAAAGGAGTGGTCCAATTTCCTTGTTCTGTAATGGAATCTCCAATCACTCTGATTGCTCCTTTTATATTGGCTGTTAATATGTCAATACCACATAGTCCATATAAGACATCGTTATCTGTTTTCATTTCATCATATGGATAAATAGCAACACCACTTGATACGATTGGGTTACTTATCAAATCATAGGAAATCATGCATTCAGTTACTGTATCTTCAAAGATTACTTCATCGCTTAATATGCTTTGCATGGGAAATATTGTAATAGAACTTTTCTTATGAAAGCATACCTGATATTGTTTGTTTCCTGCTTGAATGTTTACATGATCTACCATGACTTCATGATGATCATATGCAAATGCAAAGCGAAGCTTACATGCGGATGCCTTAGGTATTTTGACCTGTACTTCTTGATGAGGTTGATAGAGATGAGCCACAAGGCCCATACCTCGTTGTGCCTTTGACCAGCATGTGACCCATTTCTGATTCATTATGCTACCTCAACAGAATCCTGATGTAATTGTTTGTTTGCTTCTTCTTCCAATTGTGCTTCTCTTCGATCGGCAACCTTTAAGAACGGATACCATATCAAAATCGTGATAGCAAAGCAGATAACCATTAAAATCGTATAATTTAATCCGCCGGCAAGTGGCATTTTCACAAAAATAGGTGTTGTCCAAGGTAGTAAAGACATAAATGGATTTAACTGAATCGGTAAAATGGTCGAAGTAAGGCCCCAAGCTACAAAACCTGTGATGATCTGGGTAAAACATTGTGGAATAAAATAGATTGGATTTAAGATGATCGGCATACCAAACATGATAGGTTCTGTAATATTGAATATAGATGGGATGAAAGATAATTTTGCTAATTGTCGATATTTCGCAGATCTTCCTTTAAACATTAAAATAATAACAAAGCCCATAAATCCGGAAGCCATCATAGCACCATAAATGACAGATGGAAGCAAGAAAGGCAGCTCTTGATTTGCTTGAAATGCTTGAATGTTTCCTGTAACCATGGTTAAAGAAATAACACCAAGAGGACCTTGTAATACAGCGTTATGAATACCGAAGAACCAAAGTATTGCAAGTAAGGCCATGATCAGAATAATGGATAATGGACTTGCGGCAAGTGAGTATAACGGTGCATTGATTACTTGAATAAAGAAATTAATGATATCACCTGCGGAAGTATAACTGAATCCAACACGAATCACAAATGCCAATACAAAGATAATGGTTACCACAAAGATGGGTGATAATGATTGTGATACCATTGCAGGAACACTTTCCGGTAATTTAAACATAATATTTTTACTTGCAAGGAATGCATATAAACGTGTCACAAGAAGTGCCACCAACATACCGATAAATAAACCTTGCCCACCTAGATAATCTAATTTCAAAGCATTGATCACTGTTTCTGTAGCCTGCCCGTTTTCCATTACGGTTGTGGTAATCGTTTGTGGCATGATCATAATAAAGAAAGCCAGAGAAATGATTGCGGCATTTTTGGCGTTCGTTTCTAAACGTGTTGCATAAGCCATAGAAAGAGAATAGATGACATATAACGTAAGTACACCGGTAGCACCATTGGTTATCGCAGTCACATGCTGCATGATACCGATTTCTTCTAGCCATGTTGTCCATGCGGGAATCGGAAAATTACCGATGATCGTGATAAAAGCGATTCCCAAAGTGATTGGGGAACACCTGATAAAACCTTCCATCAATGCCCCTAATACTTTGTTGTTTGTCATTTTTTCAGCTAACGGCATCATTTTGTCGTTAAGAAATTGTTCAAATTTTTTCATAAGTTACCTCTCCTATTCATATCATGTAAAGCAAATTCATTCGGCCGATTCATGTAAACGCTTTACTTTTGTTACGGCTTTATTATATAATGGAACACATACATGCTATATCATAATTTTAATATTTATGTAATAATTTTAAGAAAGGAGGACTTTTTATGAATCTACAAGATTTTAAGCATATTGCGGATACCTTTTATAAACGTACCTATGTTCCCATCAATATTGTTACACTTGAAAATAAATTACTATTTCCAAGCTATTCCCCTATCCTTAATAAGAAAGAAGTTTTTTCTTATCTTTTTCAAGAGGATGCATTTCCTTTACATATCGTTCATACTTATGAGTATCTCGCAGCTTCTTTTCTCTATGAGATGGATCATGTTACTTATCGAATATTGATGGGGCCATGTATGTTACTGGATGCCTCTTTTCAACAAGCCTTAAGCACTGATCCCCTACATGATTATATCAGTAGTGAAACCTTAAATAGTTTTCAGAATTATTGTGCATGTTTTTATGCACTATGCCTTGGTAAGCTGTTAGATAAAGAACAGATTCCCATATCTTATGATCGCACGCATAAGAAGACCAATTCTCCACAAGAAGTGTTTGAGGAAAATCTATACAATCGAAGAAGTCATGATGAAACCAGAGATTCCTATCAATTTGAATTACGCTATCTCGACTATGTGAAACGCAACAGAAAAGATAAAATCGATTGGATCTTTTCTAAAATTGATCGTACCTATATCGTACATCTATCGGAAGAGCCTTTGGAAGCCATCAAGTTAAAGTTCGCATCTTTGATCACTTTATTAACAAGAACTGCCATCTCTTGCGGAGTACCACTAGATTCGTCTTTCTCTTTATCTGATGCGTTGATTCAAGGTTTAAAGGATATTCACACCTCAAATGAAGGGATTGCCTATATTCGATACGCAAGCTATCAGTTTTGTGACCTCATTTCAACTACTGCCAAGCAATGTTCTACCATGATCAATCAATGCTTACGCTATATTGATTCTCATTTATATGAAAAAATCACTTTAGCTGATCTAGCACAAGAAACAGGTCGTACCACCGTTTATATCTCTTCTAGATTCAAAAAAGAACTCAATATGACCTTGAGTGATTATGTACTTTCTAAAAAAATCGAAGAAGCAAAGCATCTTTTATTATTTACAGATTATAGTTTTCAGGAAATCAGCACCCTTTTAAATTTCACCAGTCAAAGTCATTTTACTCAACGTTTTAAACAAATTGCCAAACAAACACCAAAGGAATTTCGCCAAACCAATTTCCAATATTTATAATTCAATAAAAGATAGTGAAATATTGATAAAAATCTAAAAATCATGACAGAAAGAAACCATCGGATATGATTACAATATCTTAGAAAGAAGGTGGTTTTATGCGTTTGTTCAAACGTATACTTTTAGGAGCTTTCGGTTTGATACTACTATTTCTAATCGGTGCATTCCTTTTGATTCAGATAACACCAAAGCCTGTCGCATATCTTACAAGAACAGCCTTTGATGGTGGTGAACAAGGTGTATCCTATGGACTTCATCCGGATTATCAGACGATGCTTTCCCAAGTAGTATCTCAAAAGGATCAAAGGTATCCTTCAAAGTATGCGAACGCTACTTATGATATCTATATGCCGAAAGATACTTCTAATAAATATCCCGTGATGTTATGGGTTCATGGAGGAGCCTTCGTTGGTGGCGATAAAAAAGATATGACAAGCTTTGCGATTGCACTTGCCGCAAAAGGAAATATTGTGATTACAATGAATTATGCACTTGCACTAGAAGCAATTTATCCTACACCTATCTTACAGGTTAATGATATGGTCAAAGAGTTATCACAATTAAAAACACAATTACCAATGACGGATGATTTATTTATCGGTGGTGATTCCGCAGGTGCTCATATTGCTTTTCAATGGGCAGTGACGCAAACCAATGATACCTATCGTCAATACTTTGCTATGGAACAAACAATTGATCCAGATCATCTAAAAGGTGCAATTTCCTTTTGTGGACTTTTAGATTTTTCCATGTTTGATGAAACAGATAGTGCCTTCTCTAATTTTCTATATCGTCAATGCGCATGGGCTTATCTCGATCACAAGGATTGGAAAACATCACTTACACTACAACATGTTGATTTTCTTTCTGCGATAGATGATTTATTTCCACCGGTCTATCTTACTGATGGAAATCGTAATTCCTTTCTAGATCAAGCAAAAAAAGCAAAAACCTTATTAGAAAACAAATCGATTCCCGTTACAGCTTTATTCTGGGAAACCGGTGAACATTTACATGAATATCAATTTCATTTGAATGAAGAAGCGGGGTTGAAAAATTTCAATATGGTACTACAATTTATTCAAGAAAATAAAGGGTGATCTTAATGACAATAACAGAGCTTATGGACATATTGGATATTCCTTCTTCCGTCATATCTGAAGTAATGAAGTATCAAAAAGCAATAGAACAGCTTCCACAAAATCAAATTCTATCTTTCACAAAAATCGAAACTTGGGAAACTACATGGAATGCGTTAAAACAGCAAAATGATCCTCATGGTTATTTCATTTTATGTTGTATGTTAAACGCCTGTTTATATACCTATCAACGTTATCAAGCGAAACATATACCATTCTCCATCTTTATAGACACGATGAAGTGCTTCCCCAGATTTATAAAGGAGCATAAGATAAGCTTTGGTGAATATGGATTTGATCGTGATTTTTGGGTTGGCAGACAATTATCTATGCAATTATTTCGACTTGGCATATTAGAGTATGAAATAGATCACGATGCTCATTGTATATCGATTCATATTCCTTCAGATGCAATCTTAAGCAAACAAGCTTGTCTTTCCTCTATTTCTTTAGCGAAACAGTTTTTCCATACATATGAACCTATTTTGGATGCGTATCCTTATCGTTGTTGCTCATGGCTATTAAGTCCTGCGTTAAAGGAATTATTACCAAACAATTCTTCGATCCTTCAATTCCAACAAATGTTTTCTATCATTGATTGGAATCAAGAAAACGAAGAATTCATGATGTGGGTATATCATACCTTTGATCAATCATACGATCGATTGCCCCAACAAACCACACTTCAAGTCAATATGAAACAATATCTTCAAAAAGGTGGTAAGATTGGTGAGGCCACAGGGGAATTCATCTATTAATATGTACATACCGTTTAATATAGGAGAATCTTATATCTATCAAGATTCTCCTTTTTTCAAATCATTGCGTTTGATAAGCTTTTTTTCGTGTGCTTTACTTTGATACATGGCATCATCTGCACGTTTAAATACACTTTCATAAACGAAATCCATATTGATATCATATACAGCCATTCCCCAAGCGATAGAAAAATCAGATTCCTTCCAAGCTGTTTCATTATGTTCTCTCATATTAACTTCAAAATCCTTTAATAAACGATCTCTATTTTCATAATCAGATTGTTCTAATATTACGACAAACTCATCACCGCCAATTCGATAGACAGGACTATGTTGAAATATTTTACAAATCAAACGACAAGCATCTACGATCAACATATCTCCGATAGCATGACCTAGGGTATCATTTACAATTTTTAGATTATTGATATCAAACATTACAATTGCGAACTCAGGATGTCCTGTCTGCATTTCTTTTTCTAATTGATTACACCGTTCTTGATATGCCATTTTATTTTTTACCCCGGTCAAAGCATCTCGATAAGCCAATCCATTGATATAATTGATATATTTTTGTAATTGATCTACCATCAATTGAAAACTGCTTGTAAGCATTCCTACCTCATCTTTTGATTGTTGCGATAATGTAATCGTTAAATCACCTTCCGCAATTTTTTTTGCGGCTTCATTTAACTCACGTAATGGTTTGATCAATCGTTTTGTTACTGCATAAGTGATACAAACAAATAGAATCGTGATAATAAACAGCAAAATACCACTTTGAATCACTAAATGATTTCTTTCTTTATTAATTTCCTGGGTCGGTGCGGTTATCGCCAGCTTCATGCCGTTTTCCAAAGTAGTGTACGCCATTTTCTTATTTTCTCCATTGAGCGTATAGGAAAATAAATGTTCTACACTAGTATTTCTCTTTAATTCTTGTACCAAAGGTAAAAATTCAGTATTGATATCTACCATATTTGTGTGTAACGCATAAGTAGGATGATGAATGATTCTTCCATCTTCACTGCTAAGAAAGGAAAATCCTGTATCATACACACGAATATTATTTGATAACTTCTCGAATATACGAAAATCAATATCCATTCCTACAACGCCTATTACTTCATTTCCTTTATACAAAGGCATAACATAAGAAATCATCAAAACATTGATATTCTTATTCATATAAGGCTCTAACCACATTGCTTTTTTATTTTCAATCGGTAGATAATACCATCCGACATGCTCGATATCCTCAGGACTATAATTAGAAATATCCGTTGGTACATTTTTTTGAAATATACCATTTGTACTAGATTTACTCCAAAACAATCCGGAATCCGGCTTTGTGAATTCAGGATTAAAACGTACATAAACAGCGAGAACCCCATCCGTATGATTCGCAATATTCAATGTTGTCGGCTCTAAATTATTCGTATATTCTTCTACATAGTTCTCATCTGTTTTTAATTTATTGACACTTTCCAATTGATCTATCACAAAAGTTGAAAGTGTATCTACCGATTGTTCAATTCTAGCTAATTTACTATTGAATTTTTCTGCGGCTTCTCGACACTGTGCATTCATAAAACTTTCAGAAAAATCATCGATTACCCGTGTGGTGCTATGAATGGCTCCTCCACCAATGACCAATGCACATACGATTGCACTACTTAAGATCAAAAACATAAATTTCGTTTGAATTGATTTCATAACATCCTCTTCTATTCTTAGCAAATCCATTCCTTTCTTCCTTATGAAGGAATGCTTACTTCCTATCTTTCATTATATATAGAGAGCACTACAAACTCTTAACAAATGATATGTTAAATGTCTATA
>NZ_JBEQZJ010000045.1:0-31359 GCF_045223415.1 Hoskinsella mucinilytica
GTATGAGAATATTGAAGATGAATTGTTATTTTGAAGCTATGAAATTAGTGCTTTCTATTGTGAAAAAAGAGTCTTTCACACAAACTGCTCAGAAATTATATGAAGAATTTGACCATGATCCTAATATAATGAAGGCGTTTTCTGCAGGAATAGAAGCTGAAAAAATGTTGAGTGATATTCCTTTTGATAAAGCGAATCTATTATTTCATAACATTGAAGATGGAGAAGATGTTTATGCTGATATATTGATACAATGTTATGCAACAATCGAGAAAGATATTTCACCTAAGTCTTATCTATTAGAAGAATTCAGAAAGGATCAAGGAAAAAAGTTTTTGAGTTCCTTGTTAAAAACAAATCTAACGCATATCGATCATACCACTATGTTGATCATCCAGAGTGATTTATCCGATAAAACAAAATTAGAATGCATAGAAGTGATGGAGAATATAGATTCTTTTTTAATCGAATTTTGTGGCATTGTAGAAGAAGTGAAACAGAGAATTGAACCGATTTTAAAAAAGTATGAGAAGCTATATGAAAATATGGAAAAGTTTATAAGTGAACATACTGTAGATAAGATCTTTGAACGATTTCATATTAGCGTAAATGATAAGAAAAATGATGATATCTCAATCTTACCTATGATGTTGTGTTGTAATGAAGTTTCTTTTATTGACGATCTGCATTTGATGGCAGGTGTATTATTTGCTTTTGTAGATGTCCAACAACAAAGGGTGTATTCTATTCATGAATTGGCCGATTCAGTGAGAACCTTGGGAGATCAAATGAACATCATGATTTTGAAATATTTAAAAGAAGGGCCTTTATATCAAACACAGTTGGCAACTTATCTAAATGTATCCAAGCCTGTGATTAATTATCATATACAACAAATGGTCCGATATGATTTGATTCAAATCGATATAAAAGGGAAAAAGGTTTATATAAAAAAGGATGAAGATAAGTTACATGATCTGTTTCAGAAATATATGAGTTTTATCAATAATGAGTAGATAGGATAATCTAAAGTATTGGTAACTAGTAAACAATATCGGAAAGGAAAACTATGAATTATATTAAATTATTATCTAATCATCCATTTATGAAAATTACGATTGCCAATGCGATAGGTAGGTTTGGCGATAGTTTGGATATGCTTTTATTCTCTTGGTTGATATACGATATAACAAAGGAAGCTTCATGGTCGGCGATGATGGTCGCATGCAATATAGTACCTTCTATAGTATTACAGCCTGTTGCAGGTGTTTTAATAGAACATAAAGAAAAAAGAAAAATTATGTATCTTTGTGATATATGCCGTTCATTTTGTGTTTTTATACTCTCTCTTCTTTTTTTCTATCAGATGTTATATCCCTATGTATTCCTTTTGATGACGATACTTATTTCATCTGTGGAAGCATTCAGGGTGCCTGCAGGCGTTGCAATTGTTCCAAAGGTTTTAGATGAAGATTCCTTAGATTATGGAATGTCTTTCTCAGAAGGATTTTCGCAATGCTTAGAGCTAGTGGGGCTTGGTATTGGTGGTATTGCTATTGCTTTTTTAGGTATTCACAATACAATACGAATTGATTTTTGTGTTTTTCTTATCTCCGCCATTCTATTAATTTGCACAAAGATTCCTAATCATCAAGACATATCTAACATCTCAAATTCTTTAGGCTTTCTTTTTGATTGGAAAGAAGCCATAGCCTATTTTTCGAACCATAAGATCATGTGGTTTTTATGTTTGTTGGGTCTAATCTTAAACATGGTAATGACTCCTATCAATACGTTACAGACCCCGTATATTGTTGAATGCCTGCATATGGGAGCATCCATGTTATCACTAATTGGTGTGATTTCATCTCTTGCCATGGTTTTGGGTGTGTTTATTTACCCATTATTATCTAAAAAACTATCGAATAGGCTCGTTATTTTTGCGGGTGGTATGATGTGTAGTCTGAATTATCTTTTATGGATAGGTACATCCTTTTCTCATGACAATGTAATCAGAGTTTTATTTGTTGTTTTTGGAACATTTATCGGTATGATAGGAATCTCTATCATCTCGAACTCTATCAAGATTATGTTTGTTAAAGAAATTGATCCCTCTTTATTAGCAAGGATGAGCGGCATGTTCAATTCGATCATTTCTTTAGGGTCTCCTATTTTGGCTACTTGCTTAGGTGTAGTAGTGATTCGCATGGATATCATTGATGTATTATTTATATGTTTTGTTATGTTTTTTACTGTTTTTTTCATTATTTATGTTTATCAAATCAGACACATTCATTTAGATTTACAGAGATAAAAAACCATGGAAATATAAAAAAGACTCAGATCATCTGAGCTTTTTAGAATATATTAGGATTCTTTGATGATAAGTGCCATAAATACAAGAGGTGTATCTTGTGTGTTTTCGATGCCATGACCTCTTCCACTTGGGGTAAAGGTAACATCCCCTGGCTTTAAGATACGTTTTGTATCATGATCTTGATATAGTGCTTCTCCTTCAAGGATAAAATAGCTTTCACCATCACCATGATGCTCATGATATCCTAAGGAACTATGTGGATCAATGGTTACCTTGGCATACATTGCGACATGCTCACCCATTTCAGAGGTGTCTAATAATCGTTCGATATGCATCCATCCTTTACCGCCACAGCGTTCAAAGTAATCTTCTATTGGTTGTTTCATTTTGTTTCCTCCATTCTGATTTTTGTATAAGATTCTCGATATCGTTCATATGCGAGCTTTTCGCTATCCTGTGCCAGACTTTTCATGTTGTTGGCAATCTTTTCAGGTGTTTCTTTCATACCGTCTTTGATCCAGTTGATGATGACACCTGCAACACCGAAACTGAAAAACTCACTATAAAAATCCTTATCGCTCTGCGTGATTTGATGATGTAGATCTAGCGCATCAATGGCTAAATAGAAGATAGACTTCGTTAAGGAAAAAATATGATTACGAAATTCTGTTTCATCACAAGAAATCGTGTTTTGATAGAAATTAGATTCTTGTTTGATCAAAGCTAACAAAGACGCCATATAGCGATGCCAATTTTCGAAATTTAATCGTTCATCAAAGATTTTTTTTGCATCTTGTTCATAAGTCCATTGCAGAAGCTCATATTTATCACGGAAATGATAATAAAAAGTTTGTCGATTAAAGCCGCTGACCTTCGTGATATCCGCAATCGTTATTTTGGAAAAAGATTTTTTGCTTGTTAATATTTTTAAGGTATCAGCGAGAATCTCTTTGGTGTTGATGGAATCAGACATATCATCCCTCCTCACGTGCTTTTATTATACACGAAATCAATCAAGCAGGGAAGCAAGTGCATAATTTTTTTAATTAGGTTCATACTAAGCAACAGGATGTGATGATCATAAAAAAGAAGATGAAATGGAAATTGTATGCGTTGAATTTTTTTGTATTTTTTGCGATAGCAATGGTGAATACGCAGATGATACCTTACTTGAGTAAGCTTGGCTACAATGTATTAGAACGAGGATGGATATTGGCAGGAAATGCAATTGTTTCTATTATAGGACAATTTCTTTTTGGTTGGCTTTGTGATAGATTCAAAAAAATAAGACGCTTCTTTCTATTGGCTTATGCATTGTTATTGGCTAGTAGTTTTGCGATGTTTCTAATGCAAGATCGTATATTTTTCTATCATTTATTCACAGTTTCACTTATGGGTGGTATGGTAAAGGTGTTGATGGGGCTTGATGAAACTTGGATGTTAGAACTGGATGAACAACATTATGGGAAGCTTCGAGCATGGGGAGCCTTGGGATTAACGATTGGTTCACCGATAGCAGGATTTCTAGTTAAAAATTTTGAATACAGCTCTTTATTGATCAGTTTTTCCATAGTATCGGTGTTGTTGCTGTATTTGATTCAAACAAGTGAAGATGCAAAGAAAAAAGGCAAGGGAATGCAGTTTAAGGATATTGCCGGATTTATAAAGAATCGACGTTATGTGGTTTTGGTGTTAATCTATTTATTGGTATATATGATTGGAACTGCAGATCAATATGTGGTGATCGATAAGCTTTTAGATATTCACGCAAGCAGCACACAAGTTGGTATCAAGTGGGCATTGCAATCGTTTATGGAAGTACCTTTGTTTTTGTTTTCAGCAAAGATTTTAAAACGTTTTTCATCCTTTACGTTATTGTGGTTCGGGACGATCATGTATGCGGTAAAATTTTTTTGTTATGGCTTTTTTCAAACACCTTGGGGAATCATTATGACATCGACATTACAATTGGTTACATTACCAATCATTATGTTGACCAGTAAGCTTTTGATCAAAGAAGTAACAGATCAAAGTGTAGCAAGTAGCGCACAAATGTTTGCGATGGCAATATTTATTGGTTTTAGTGGATTAATTACACCTCTGATTACTAGCTTTTTGAGTAAGCAGATCGGATATGATCATACGTTATATGTTGTATCTGGCTTTACGATCGTACCATTGTTGTTGATTTTCTGGTATCGACGATTGAATGCTTCCTACAAAAATTGATTGCAATTTGGTTGATTAAGGAATATAATATTCATTAGAAAGTGTAATCGCTTACAATGGAGGATAATTATATGATCAACGACGAAAATGCGATTCTGTTTTTAAGTATTGCCATCTTGATGGCTTTGATTGCATTGGGGTATGCATTTTATCTTTTTCATAATGTGAAAAAAGAAAAAATTCATATTCGAATGTTAGAAAAGCTGTCTGGTTTTATTCATGAGGGAGCAATGGCTTTTCTATCAAGAGAATACAAAATCATTATTGTATTTGTCATTGTGATTGCGGTATTATTAGCATCACTTGGTTTGATTCCTTCTTTACAAAAGGCAGATGGTGTGGGATTAGGTGCAGCATTTTGTTTTATCATTGGTACCTTGTGTAGTGGAGTAGCTGGTTTTTGTGGAATGCAAGCCGCAACCATCGCAAATGCTCGTGTTTCTCAGGGAGCACATGATAAGGGTATGTCAAAGGCACTTCGTATTGCGTTTAGCGGAGGAAGCGTACTTGGACTTTGTGTGGTAGGTTTTGGCTTGTTGGGATTAACCGTATTGTTTTGCGGCTTTTATTTCTTTTCAAAGGATTATAGACTGGCGGCTCATGTTGTATCCGGGTATAGTCTAGGATGTTCCTTTATCGCTTTGTTTGCACGTGTTGGTGGTGGAATCTATACCAAAGCTGCTGATGTTGGCGCAGACTTGGTTGGAAAGGTAGAAGCGGGAATACCGGAAGATGATCCAAGAAATCCTGCTGTGATTGCGGATAATGTTGGAGATAATGTTGGGGATATCGCCGGTATGGGATCAGATTTATGTGAGTCTTATGTTGGTGCGATCGTTTCTGCGATATCTCTTGGTATGGCCTTAACGGTATCCGGTAAATCTATTGGGATTGCGGCAAGCATCTTTCCGATCTTAATATGTGCATTAGGTATCCTTGCAAGTATTTGTGCACAAGTGTTTGTAAGAATGAAAGATTGGCAAAATCCTCAACGAGCACTTGGAGTGGCAACCTATGTAGCATCCTTGGTTGTTCTGGTAGGAAGTTTAATGCTGTCTCATTTGGTGTTTGATAGTGCTTATCCCTTCTACTCTATCTTGAGTGGATTGGCAGTAGGTGTTATTATTGGAAAAATTGCCGAATATTATACGAGTGATGAATATAAGCATGTAAAAGAAATCGCTTCACAGAGCTTAACAGGGCATGCGACCAATATCATTTCAGGCTTTAGTATTGGCATGCAATCAACTGCATTGACCATTTTGTTATTGGCAGCGGGAATTGCAGCAAGCTATATGTTCTTTGGTATGTATGGAATTGCACTTGGTGCTGTCGGTATGCTTTCTACCACGGGTATCACAGTATCGGTCGATGCTTATGGACCGATTGCCGATAATGCCGGTGGTATTGCGGAAATGGCTGATATGGAACCACATGTACGTGAAATCACAGATAAGCTAGATTCTGTAGGCAATACAACAGCGGCAGTAGGGAAAGGATTTTGTATAGGTTCTGCGGCTTTTACTGCACTTGCGATGATCGTTGCATATGCTCAGCTTGCTGAATTAGAAACCATAAGTTTACTAGAACCTGGAGTGATCGTTGCGCTCTTGATTGGAGCAATGTTGCCATTCTTCTTTACGTCCTTAACCATTAAATCTGTTGGAAAAGCCGCAAATCAAATGATAGATGAAGTACGTAGACAATTTAAAGAAGACCCTGGGATCATGGCAGGGAAAAGTAAACCTGATTATGCGAAATGCGTAGATATTTCTACACAAGCAGCATTGAAGGAAATGATCCTTCCTGGTTGCATTGCGGTAGTATCACCGATATTATGTGGCATCCTCCTTGGAACAAAGGGGCTGGGTGGCTTGTTGATCGGAGCCTTGATGTCAGCTATTATGTTGGCTGTGTTCATGGCTAATTCAGGTGGAGCATGGGATAATGCGAAGAAATATATCGAAAGTGGACAGTATGGTGGAAAAGGTAGTGAAGCCCATAAAGCGGCTGTTACCGGCGATACTGTAGGTGATCCATTCAAAGATACAGCAGGACCGGCAATGGATATTTTAATTAAGTTAATGTCCGTTATTTCATTGATTTTAGCACCTGTTCTTTTGGAAATGGAGCCATTGTTAAGCTTCCTGTTTAAATAACCTTGCAAAATTGACGGATATTTCTTATAATTACATTGTAAGAAAGACTGTGTAACCCTACGATAGTGGGTTGATATAAAAAGCTCTTGATACTTACCAAGAGCTTTTTTAAAGAAATATTAGATAAAACACAGTTGAATCCGATATCAAAAAGGAGGAAGTGCCATGTTGTTTACTTTAAAAAAAGAAGAACAGGGATTTGTCATAGAAGAATCCGGACATGCCATTTACAGAATAGCGCAGGATACCACAGATAAATTACTAAGTTTTGCTTTAAAGAATCCTTATGGGGATGAAGTCATGAACTTTTATCAAATTAAAAAATGGTATCAAATATTACCGGTCTTGCAAACTCATGAATTTTCTATTTATGAGAATGATGTGAAAATCGGAAAGTTAGAAAAAACCAAAAAAGGGTTTGATCTGATTCTTCATGATGTTCCTTATCATATGTATGGAGGAACGCATCATGCAATGCGTACAGTAATCGTGTTTGATCGAGAAACACAGGTCGCAGAGTTTACATTGGGTGAACAAAGCAGTGTAGCATTTACCAATGGGGTGTTTGGTAGTACCTATGCCATGTTGTTGTTTTTGTTTCAAGAAATCATCAAAGAAACTGAGTTTATGGCCGAAGCATTCCAAGATGCCTATCGTGGTATGTATTTAAGGAGTTTAGATGATGTCGTGGCAGAATAAAACTTGTTTTATAGATTTAGATGGAACGATGTATCGTGGAGATGAGTTGATTGACGGGGCAATTGAATTTATCGATTATTTACAAGAACATAAGATTCCTTATTACTTTATTACGAATAATGCAATGAGGACACATGCTCAGAATGCGAAAAAGATGTTGGATATGGGGTTTCATCATATCAAGGATGAAGACTTTTTTACAAGTGCTATGGCAAGTGCTGCTTATGTGAAACGTCATGAACAGGCAAAAAAGGCTTATTATATTGGTCAAGATGGGATGAAAGAGGCTTTATTAGAACAAGGGTTCATCATTGATGAAAACGAAGCAGATCATGTGTTTATTGGATTGGATATCACTGCGACTTACGAGCAATATTGTCGAGCTTTTACCTTACTACAAAAAGGAGCGAAACTTGTCGGTACCAATGCAGATCGTCGACTTCCTCATGGAGATGGTTATCGTATAGGAAATGGGGCCATCGTAGCCATGTTTCAATATGCCAGTGAACAAGAAGGTTTGATCATAGGAAAGCCGAATGCGGCGATGATGGAAGAGGCTTTGTTATATGCAGGTATTCAAGCTGATCAATGTGTGATGATCGGAGATAATTTGGAAACAGATATTCTGTTTGGAATTCAAAATGATGTAGAAACGATTTTTGTGACAAGCGGTGTACATGATGAGGAAGATGCATCTCGTATGGGGATCCTTTCAGATATCATCGTACATAATTTAAAAGAATTGATGCATAAATAAAATTCTGAAACGTATCATGAAATGAGGAGATTTCATGGACATTCAGAATTTTTTTCTAGTATTTGAAGATGCAGGGTTGTTTCTTTATTCTGTACTCAAAGCGTTTTTACCACTTCCGTCTTTGGAAGTATTGCTTGTACCGCTTTGTTTAAAGCATCCCCAAAACTGGATTCGCTATTCTTTGATTGGCGCACTTGGTACATGTATCGGTGGTGCCATTGGTTATTTCTTGGCATATCGTTTAGGTAAAAAAGTGCTAAAAAATATCGCTTGTGAAGAGGATGTGCAAAAAGGGGAAGCATTGATGAAACGTTATGGTGTCATTGCCGTTTTTATTGGTGGAGTAACACCGCTTCCAGACTTTTTATTGGCATATCTTGCCGGATTCACTCATATGAATTTTCTATCTTTTACCTTCATAGATGGTACAGCTAGATTGTTAAGAAGCCTATTAGTAACACTTTGCCTGAATCGTTTGCATACCGTAATCGATGTAGATCGTTTTGGTATGTGGTTTTCTGCTTTGATTCTTTTATGGATGGTTTATGAATGGATCAAGACAAGAAGAAAGCTTCATGCGCAACAGATATCAAAAAAGTAAGGAAAGATCTGGTCATGATCCATCAATTCAGGATGCCATTGTACACCAAGGATCTCATGATTCTTATGAACAATGGCTTCTACATACATTTCATCACTATAAGCGATTGCTTTGATATCAGTTCCCAGTTTTCCCACCACTTGATGATGGAAGCTGTTCACATGACATGGCTCATCATACAACTGACGTAAAGGACTACCACTGGAAAAATGAATCAAATGCTCATGATGTTGCGCATGTTCTGATACATTGATATGTGTAAATAAAGTACCTTGAAAGTAGAGGTTGATCAATTGCATGCCTCTACAAATACCAAGAATCGGTTTATGCGTTTTCACAAAGGTATCAAGACAAACAAAATCAAAGTGATCTACATCATGTTCATAATAAGTGCATTCCTCTCGACGTTCCTCTTTTACATAATAGCCTTGTGCATCATAACCGCCGGGAATGATCAAACAGTCACAATGCTGAGCAGCATAGGAAAGTGAAGCATAGGAAACAATGGGAAACACAGCCCAACCAAGTGCTTCCATTCTTTTGACATAGGGTCGATTGACAAACCATTTTTCTTGATGATCAAATGTTTCCAATCTTGCAACGATTGCAGCACACTTCAAGTGCATCACCTCTAGCATAGGATATGCTCAAGACTTGAATATGTGAAAAAAAGTATGCATTTTACTTGGATGCATACTTTCCTTGCCACGTATTTTGGCGTACCATTTCTTTATCAATATCATTTAATACGATGGTTTTCTTGATGGTCCATTCCGGTGTGATCAGCTTTTCTTTTACACCATCGCCGGTAAGACGCTGTATGATCATATGAGCAGGCAAGACCTCAAGCTGAGATATGACAACATCGATATATTGTTCCTTTGTTAAAACAGGGAAAGGGTTCCTTTTATATTCCTGTGCCATTTGTGTATCTTCCATGATATGTAACATATGAATTTTAATGGCATGAACAGGAAGATCAGCAATCGCCTTAGCTGTTTGTATCATCATTTCCTTTGATTCGTAGGGAAGTGAATTGATGATATGGACACAGAGCTTGATATGAGTGTTGGATAAACGCTTGATGGCATCAAGAAATGTTTGATAGTTATGCCCTCGATTGATGCGTTGTGCTGTTTCATCATGAATACTTTGCAAACCAAGTTCTAACCAAATATCTTTTTTTTCGGTAAGCGATTCTAAGTAATCGATTTTTTCCTGTTCCAAACAATCTGCTCTTGTGGCAATGCATAAAGCAAGGACATCCTCTCTTTGCATGAAAGGTTCAAAAGTCGCCTGAAGCGTAGGAAGATCGGCATAGGTGTTGGTATATGCTTGAAAATAAGCCATTGCTTTTCCTTGAGGCCATTTGTGTTTCATCATTGCTTTTCGTTCCTCGAATTGATGCGCTAAGTCATCATGGATATTTCCTGCATATTCTCCTGCGCCAAGAGCGCCGCAAAACGTACATCCATTCCAACCGCAAGTACCATCACGATTCGGACAAGAAAAGGCAGCGTTTAATGCTACTTTAAATACCTTATCGTGATAATGATGTTTTAAATAATAATTCCATGTGTGATAACGTTTGTTATCGTCACTATAGGCAAAAGGGTTCTTCGTTTTCATTATATCACCGAAACTATTCTAACATAATTTGATACGAAAAAGAATGTAAATAAATTGTAAACAAATAATGAATTTTCAATAGAATAATTATTCCTTTTTTTTAACTTTTATGCGATAATAATAGACACGCATATAGAGATTGAGGTTGTTGTTACATGAATGTAGAAAAAAAAGTAATCCAGTGTAAAAAATACCCTTTGACCTATACACTGGTGATAAAACAGGTTAAAAATATTAATATGCGTATATCTCCAAAAGGAGAGGTCGTGGTTAGTGCAAATCCATTTATACCAATGGAAAAGATCGATGATTTTGTCAGTAGTAAGATATCATGGATCATAGCACATCAAAAATCTGTTGCACAACAGGCAACGAAAACCATGATCAGCGATACGCATATCCTTTTGTTTGGCAATGATTTAAAAATAAAGAAAAGCAAGGGAAGATATAATCACGTTAGCTATGATAACCAATATCTGTATGTGCAGATGAAGGAAGGTAGCGACGTGGAAAAAGTCATCAAGCAATTCCTTGATAAGCTTTGTAAGGACGTATTTACAGATGTCGCAATGATGACACAAAAGTCTCTGTGCAATTACCATATCGAATTTCCACAGATCAAGATCAGAGATATGAAGAGTCGTTGGGGTAGCTGTACACCGGCAAAAAATAGTATTACTTTGAATAAAAAGCTGATTCATTATCCATTTGAATTTATTGAATATGTTGTATTACATGAATTTGTGCATTTTATTCAACCGAATCATTCACAAGCTTTTTATCACATTATAGAGAATTATATGCCTGATTATAAGGAACGTATGAAATTAGTTGGATGAAAGAGAGAGACATATGATAAAAATTATGACGGATACCTCAGCACTATTTACTGTTGAGGAAGGGAAACAGATGGATGTTACCGTATTGCCTTTATGTGTGAGTATCGATGATTTGCATTTACGTGATTTGTGCTGTGACACCAAGGATTTTTTAGAACGAGTGAAAAAAGGAAGTGTACCTTCTTCTTCTCAACCACCAATCGGTGATGTGATCGAAGCCTTTGAAGCATATGAAGAGGATGAGATAATAAGCATTTGTATGGCTGATGGATTATCTGGAACATATGAAACAGCATTGATGGCGCAAGATCAGATGAAGCATAAAGAAAAGATACATATATTGAACTCTAAGACCTTATGCGGTCCACATCGTTATTTGGTAGAAAAAGCAGTTAAACTTCGTGATGAAAAAAAATCTATGAAAGAAATCATCACAAAACTAGAAGAAAGTATCGCCAAAATGCAGTCTTTTCTGATTCCTCAGGATTTTTCGTTCTTAAAGCGTGGAGGACGCTTAAAGCCTGCCGCTGCTAGTATTGGTGGATTGTTGAAGTTGAAACCGGTGATGCAGCAGGTGGATGAAGGAAGACGTTTGGATACATTTACCATCAAACGTACAATGTCTAAGGCAGTATCTGAAGTCATATCGTCCTTTCAAAAATTGGGTGTAAATGAAAATTTCAAAATTTTTGTATCACATGCGGATGCATTGGAAGATGCACAAAAAATCATTGCACAGATCAAAGCTGTATTTGCCGATACAGAAATTGAATTATTAGAATTATCTCCGGCTTTTATTACACAAGGTGGTCCCGGTTGTATTGCGATTCAAACTATTTTAAAGTAAAGCTAGAGCTATGACAGTAAAAGAAAGGTGTTTTCTTTGAAACTCATAGCTTTTTTCTTTTTATTAAAAAACACCTTTTTCTGGGAAAAGGTGTGCTTTCTTATTCTTTTATTTGTTACAGATTCTTTCTTTAGTTATTAACCAGATGATTTTATCTATGACAAAGCCTAAGGCTGATCCCAACACATAACATAGCAAATCACTATATTGAAATCCTTGTCCTAATAAATAACGTAGTGGAGTTTGTCTTGCTGCGTTTAACCAATCCCAATCGATTAATTGAGAATATTCGATTAAGAAAGAAAATAGAAGTGTTGCTAAAAATAGGGAAGTCATCTTTGCATTCAGTTTAAAAAAAGCGAAAATAAAGTAAAACATTGTAGACCATAATATGTCACCTGCATATAAACGAAAGATAGTAGGAAATGGCAAGGAGCTTCTGGAAGCTAGTCCTAAAAAGATACAGAGGATGATACAAACAATCAACCACCCTCTGTTTCTATTACATGTCTCTTCCGATGACATTTGCAATTTTTCTTCCTTTACGAATGACTTCTTTGAATCTTTCCGGTTTCAATGATTGTGCGCCATCACTCCAAGCATTTTCCGGATCATTATGAACCTCTATGATCAATCCATCTGCACCTGCCGCAATGGCTGCCAAAGAAGCACTTTCGACAAGCTTCCAATCACCTGTTGCATGACTTGGATCAATGATGATAGGAAGGTGTGTTTTTTCTTTAATGATCGGTACCACACTAAGATCTAATGTATTTCTTGTATAAGTTTCAAATGTACGAATACCACGTTCACAGAAGATGACATTTTCATTCCCTTCAGACATTATGTATTCTGCTGCCATGATCCACTCTTCTATGGTATTGGCTAGACCACGTTTTAAAAGAACTGGTTTGTTTGTACGACCCACGGCTTTTAATAAATCAAAGTTTTGCATGTTTCTTGCGCCAATCTGAATCAAATCGACATGTTCTACGAATTCATCAAGTTTATCTGCACTCATCAATTCACTGACGATAGGTAATCCATAAGTTTCTCTAGCATGCACCATACACTCCACGCCTTGTGTTCCCATGCCTTGGAAAGCATAAGGGCTGGTTCTTGGCTTATAAGCACCACCACGAAGCATATCACCACCGGCATCTTTTACCGATTTTGCGATTTCCATGATTTGCGTATCTCCCTCTACAGAACAAGGACCGCCGATGACGACAATCTTTTCATTTCCACCGATTTTGATACCGGCAACATCCACAATGGTATCTGCTGGATGAAATAAACGGTTTGCTTTTTTATATGGAGCCGCTATTCTTGTGACATTTTCAACAAACGGATGCGCTTTTACCAATTTTTCATCCACCTTGCTGGTATCCCCGACAAGACCAAATACATTATAATTGTCTCCATAGATCATCGTTACCGATAACCCTTTGTTCTCAAAGCTTTTGACTAATTTGCTGACCTCTTCCTTAGGTGCGTCTTTTTTTAATGTGATTATCATATGTTTTTCCTCTTCTTTCTTTTTATAATTGTTTGATATAAGCTAAATACTGAGTTTCCAGATCACAAGTAACCTCTTCAAGTGAGCGATTGTTTGTAATGGTGAAGTCTTTTGCAGCTTCATATAGCGGTTTACGTTGTTGATACATGATGGCTATGGCATCTTCACTTGTAGATAAAGGACGTGCATCATCCACCAATAATTCGGTTTGTTCTCGTTGAATATAACAGATAACACCGTTTCGTTTAAGCGCTGTTACATTCTCTTTTCTCAAGATACTACCTCCACCGGTTGCAATCACACAATTCTTTTTCGAAGATAGCTCTTGAATGACACTTGTTTCCATATCACGGAATGCTTGTTCACCCTCATCCGCAAAAATTTCCTTGATAGATTTTTGCGCTTTTTTTTCGATTTCGATATCTACATCGTAAAATTCCTTTTGTAATCTTTGCGCAATGTTTTTTCCTAAGGTGGATTTACCACAACTAGGCATCCCGATTAAAACAATGGATGTCATTTCTTTCATCATATCCTGATAAATATCGTTGATACAGGAATCAGGTAAGAAATTACCTTGAAAATGCTCTACTGCTACTTTTGCTTGTGCAATCAGCATTTCCAAGCCTCCGATAGAAGGTATCCCCAATTGATTTGCGTTGATACATAAGGTCGTACGCAATGGGTGATAGATCACATCCACCACATAGGTAAGGCGAGGGAAGAGCGTTAGATCCAAGGGACACTCTTCATCATGAGGATACATTCCACTTGGAGATGTGTTGATGATAACCGTACAATCCGTATGCCTTGCATATACTTCCTCATAAGATAAGGCTTCTTTGCTTTTGCTACGACGTACCTTTATCATGCTTTCGGCATTTGCGTCTTCTACTACACGTTGAATCGCTTTGGCAGCACCACCATCACCGATGATCAAGACCTTTTCACCTTGCAACTTGACGTTGTGCTGCTTTAACAAATAGGCAAAACCATCATAATCTGTGTTGTATCCATATAGTTGTCCATCACGTTGTACGATGGTATTCACGCTACCGATTCGTTTTGCTTTATCATCTATAACGTCAAGGTATGGCAATACATCAATTTTATAAGGAATCGTGACATTGATTCCCTGAAAATCTTTTTGTTCCATAAAAATAGGAAATTCCTCTTTTGACAACGGACATAAATCATAGTGATAATCTGCCAGTCGTTCATGAATTTGTTTAGAAAAGCTATGGGACAGATGTTCTCCGATCAGTCCATATTTCATATAATCACCCCTTTGTTCTTGAAGCTTCATGATACAAAAAGAAAAGCATCATGGTTTGAATTGCCTCGATGCTTTGTTATGCCCTGATAAACACAAAATAACCATCGTTACATGGTTTTATCAGGGCTATCTAAAGTAAAAATAAAATGAAGAATATGATTTGTTTTTCATGAATACCACTCCAATTGCCCTTAGCATACCTTATTTATTGAAAAAATGCAAGAAGTTTTTACGCTTTTTATGAAAATTATGAAACAAAAATGTAAAAACTATCAAAAAAGCAATAGACTTCACGACACAATTCGACTATAATAGTTACGTGAAAGGGGTTTGTTGTATGATACAGATTGGTGATCTGACATTAGGAAAAGGTGTACCTAAGATTTGCGTACCTATCATTGGTACCACAAAGTCACAGATTCTAAAGGAAGCACAATTCATTGCACAGCATAAGGTGGAACTCGTAGAATGGCGATTAGATCATTATGAAGATGTAGAAGATCATGTACAAGTGCTTGCTTTATTGAAGCAATTAAAAGCATGTCTTGAACATACACTGTTATTGTGTACCTTTCGCACAAAGCGTGAAGGCGGTGCTCATGAATTCTTAAATGAAGAGGACTACCATCGTCTTAATGAGAGGTTGATCAAAAGCGGTGATTGTGATCTGATTGATTTAGAGCTTTTTATGGATAAGCACCTATTAAAGAATCTGATTGAAACTGCCCATGACCATGGGGTATATGTGATCATAAGCAATCACGATTTTCAAAAAACGCCTGGCTATGATGACCTATTTGCACGTCTACATACCATGCAACGTTTAGGTGGTGATGTGTTAAAAATCGCCGTGATGCCAAAAACCAAGAAAGATGTGCTAACATTGCTTCAGGTAACAGCAGATATGGAACAAAGAGCACCTCATCAGGCTATCGTAAGTATGGCGATGGGAACATTGGGCATGCTATCACGAATTTGCGGAGAAACCTTTGGTTCTGCCATCACGTTTGCTTCCTTGAACGGTTCTAGTGCACCAGGGCAGCTTCCTTATGATGAAATGAAAACAGTGCTTGACATACTTCATAAGCAACTTTCATCAGATGCATAGTATGAAAAGCGCTATGTCATGTATTTTGCTGTAATTGCTATTGTATTCATGAATAGAACAAGGTAAAATAGTAATGATTATTTGTAAAGGTTTACAAAATGTAAGGTTAAGAGAGGAGATACCATGTACAAGATTATAAAGAAAGAGATTTTAAATCCTACAGTTACAAAAATGGTTGTGGAAGCTCCGGCAGTTGCAAAAAAAGCATTGGCTGGACAGTTCATTATCCTACGTGTGAATGAAAACGGTGAACGTATTCCGTTGACAATTGCTGATTATGATAGAGAAAACGGTACCATTACCATCATTTTCCAGATTGTTGGGAAAACAACGATGATTTTAAATGAATTAGAAGAAGGCGATCAGCTACAGGACTTTGTTGGTCCATTAGGAAAGCCTTCTCATGTAGATGGTTTGAAAAAAGTCTGTGTCATCGGCGGTGGTGTTGGTTGTGCCATTGCGTATCCTACGGCAAAAGCACTTCATGAAAATGGTGCTGAAGTTACGGTGATCACTGGCTTTAGAAATAAAGATCTTGTGATTTTGGAAGATGAATTCAAACAAGTGAGCGATCATGCTTATCTTGTAAGCGATGATGGTAGTACAGGAACCAAAGGTTTGGTTACCAATGTATTAGAAGAATTAATTCAGAAAGGGGAAACCTTCGATGAAGTTATCGCAATCGGACCATTGATCATGATGAAATTTGTATGTCAGTTGACGAAAAAATATGATATCAAAACGATTGTATCTATGAATCCTATTATGATCGATGGAACCGGAATGTGTGGAGGTTGCCGTTTAACTGTTGGTGGAGAAACAAAATTTGCATGTGTGGATGGTCCAGACTTTGATGGTCATGAAGTTGATTTTGATGAAGCGATGAGTCGTGGTGCAACATATCGTGACTTTGAAGCAAAACAACGAGATGCTGCATGTAATCTATTGAAGAAGGGAGTTGCCTAGTATGCCTAATATGTCATTGAAAAAGGTAGAAATGCCTGTACAAGATGGAGAGATCAGAAGAAATAATTTCGAAGAGGTTACCCTTGGTTATACCAAAGAAATGGCAATGGAGGAAGCAGAGCGCTGTTTGCATTGTCCGACAAAACCTTGTATCGGTGGATGTCCGGTATCTGTTAATATTCCGGATTTTATTGAACAAGTAAAATTAGGTGAATTTGAAAAAGCATATCAGATCATTCGTGAAACAAGTTCTTTACCTGCTGTTTGCGGGCGTGTTTGTCCTCAGGAAACACAATGTGAAAGCAAATGTGTTCGTGGTGTAAAAGGAGAGGCTGTCGCAATTGGTAGATTAGAGCGTTTTGTTGCTGATTGGCATCGTGAAAATGTATCAGAAAAAATTGAAAAGCCAGAAAGCAATGGACATAAGGTTGCTGTAGTTGGAGCTGGTCCTGCGGGATTAACTTGTGCAGGAGATCTTGCTAAAAAAGGATATCATGTTTCTGTTTTTGAAGCACTACATGTTGCAGGTGGTGTTTTGATGTATGGTATTCCAGAATTCCGTTTACCTAAAGAAATCGTACAAAATGAAATCAATGGGTTGAAGGATATGGGCGTTGATATCGAAACAAATATGGTCATCGGACGTAGTGAGTCTGTTGATGATTTGTTCGATGCAGGATATGAAGCTGTTTTTATCGGTAGTGGTGCCGGCTTACCTAACTTCATGAATATGCCTGGAGAAAACTTAAAGGGCGTATATTCAGCAAACGAATTCTTAACTCGTTGTAATTTGATGAAAGCTTATAAAGATGGTAGTGATACACCTATTCAACATCCAAAACGTGCTGTTATCGTTGGTGGTGGAAATGTCGCTATGGATGCTGCACGTTGTGCAAAACGTCTTGGTGTGGAAGAAGTTACGATTGTTTATCGTCGTAGCATGGAAGAACTTCCGGCACGAAAAGAGGAAGTGGAGCATGCTATGGAAGAAGGAATCGTGTTCAATTTGTTGACAAATCCAGTACGTGTGCTTGGTGATGAAGATGGATGGGTCAAAGGGATGGAATGCGTAAAAATGGAACTTGGTGAGCCAGATGAAAGTGGCAGAAGACGTCCTGTAGAAGTGAAAGATAGTAACTTTGTTTTAGATGTTGACTGTATGATCATGGCTATCGGTACAAGTCCTAATCCATTGATTCGTTCCACAACAGAAGGCTTGGAAACAAACCGTAAGGGATGCTTGATTGCAGATGAAAGTGGAGCAACTACTCGTGAAGGCGTGTTCGCCGGTGGTGATGCTGTAACCGGAGCTGCAACGGTCATTTTAGCAATGGGAGCAGGGAAAACAGCTGCCAAAGCAATGGATGAATATATTCAGAACAAATAAATATCATGAAAAAGATCTGTCTTGAGATAGGTCTTTTTTAGTGAGATGAGATATATAATTGTTTTCTATCATACCTTTTTTATGCGATTGGAAAATAAAAGAAAAATCATGAAAAATGGATGGAAGGGTTTACACTTGGCTTCAAAAATGTTATTATATCTACAGAAATAAGTACCTTATTTCTGATATCATAATATTGGCTCTATTATGATAGCCTGAAAGATTATGCATTCTTTACATTCCTTCCTTTTATTGTTAGATGCATGAGCTTTCTGACATTTATTCATATCGATTTCCTTTCGATAACCTAGTGAAAAGAACGTGATGATTCACGTTCTTTTCATATGGTAAAGATAAAATGGAGCATTACGTTACATTGAAATCGATAAACGTATTGTAAAATGAAAAAGAACATGGTATTCTAACATATGGTGATGACATGAAAAAGAAATATAGACAATTGATCATGTTTGGTGTTGTGGGAATCATTTTTTTCTTTTTACTATCATTGATATTTCCGGCACTGATGATCGTTTCCAAAATCGGCGCTTTATTGGTATATGCAGCAGTTAGTGCAACTCAGATCTTAATGATGAGAAACAATGGTGAAAATGTAGAAAAATCTATTTTATTCACTGTTGTGGTTATTTTAGCAGTGGGTTATTTGCTGTTTTTTGTCGGATAAACATTGACTAGAGATTTAAAATTGAGTATACTTAATAAAGGAAAAGCGATGAATTAAAGTAGTACCTGATCAAAGTGTATCAGAGAGCAGCTGGTTGGTGAAAAGCTTGCGCATGGAGACAGGGAACTCGTTAAGGAGCTGATAGCAATATCCGTCTAACTTCGCGTTAAGAAGAAATGAAGTGCATTCTTTTTTTGAGGATGAACTAAGGTGGTACCGCGTTAGCTATAACGTCCTTAGACAAGGACGTTTTTTTATTGATAAAGGAGAGATTACAAATGGCATTCAATCATGTAGAAATTGAAAAAAAATGGCAAGATTATTGGTTATCTAACAAAACCTTTGCATGTGATACCAATGATTTCAGTAAGCCTAAGTATTATGTGTTGGATATGTTTCCATATCCAAGTGGGAATGGTCTTCATGTAGGACATCCAGAAGGATATACTGCAACTGATATCATTGCTCGTATGAAACGTATGCAGGGATACAATGTTCTTCATCCAATGGGATGGGATGCATTTGGACTACCAGCGGAACAGTTTGCGATTCAAACAGGAAATCATCCAGCTGAATTCACGAAGAAAAACGTAGATCATTTTCGTGAGCAGATCCAATCATTAGGTTTTTCCTATGATTGGGATCGTGAAATTTCCACAACAGATCCATCTTATTATAAATGGACACAGTGGATCTTTATTCAGCTCTACAATAAGGGACTTGCCTATGTGGATGAAATCCCTGTAAACTGGTGCCCTGAACTTGGCACCGTACTGGCAAATGAAGAGGTCATTGATGGTAAGAGCGAACGTGGTGGTTATCCTGTCATACGTAAGCCAATGCGTCAATGGGTATTAAAAATCACAGAATACGCAGAACGTTTATTGGAAGATCTGGAACTTTGTGACTGGCCTCAATCTACAAAAGAAATGCAAATCAATTGGATCGGTAAATCAGTGGGAGCAAATGTTATCTTCAAAATCAAAGATACCAATAAAGAATTCACTGTGTTTACCACACGTTGTGATACGTTATTCGGAGCTACTTATTGTGTTATGTCACCAGAGCATCCATACGTTGATTTGATTTGCAGTGAAGAACAAAAACAAGCAATCGAAGAATATAAAAAGGTTTGCGCAAGCAAGTCTGATTTGGAACGTACAGAGCTAAATAAAGAAAAAACAGGTGTCTTTACCGGAGCATATGCAATCAATCCTGTCAATGGAAAAGAAGTTCCTATTTGGATTTCCGATTATGTTCTTGCAAGCTATGGTACAGGTGCTATCATGGCAGTTCCAGCACATGATACTCGTGATTATGAGTTTGCGAAAAAGTTTGGTATCGATATCATCCCTGTATTGGAAGGTGGAAACATTGAAGAAGAAGCCTTTACAGAAGATGGTATCCACATCAATTCAGAGTTTTTGAATGGTATGGGTAAACAGGAAGCAATTGATACCATGATCAAATGGTTAGAAGAGCATCAATGCGGTTGTGCAAAAACAACTTATAAATTAAGAGACTGGTTATTTTCAAGACAACGTTATTGGGGAGAACCGATTCCTATCATTTTGATGGAAGATGGTACGATGCGTACAGTGGATATCGATGAATTACCATTGGAACTACCAGAAACAAAGAATTTCAAACCAAATGAAAATGGGGAATCTCCTCTTGCACATTGCCTTGATTTCATAAACGTGGAAATCGATGGTGTAAAAGGAAAACGTGAAACAAATACCATGCCTCAATGGGCAGGAAGCTGTTGGTATTATCTACGTTATATCGATCCGAAAAATAATGATGCGATTGCGGATGCAAAATTATTAGAACATTGGTTACCGGTAGATCTTTATGTAGGTGGTGCTGAGCATGCTGTGCTTCATCTATTGTATGCTCGTTTCTGGCATAAAGTTTTATATGATTGCGGTGTAGTTCCTACAAAGGAACCATTCCAAAAGCTTTTCCATCAAGGTATGATCTTAGGTGAGAATAATGAAAAAATGTCTAAATCGAGAGGGAATGTCGTAAACCCTGATGAAATCGTAGCATCACATGGTGCGGATGCACTACGTGTTTATGAAATGTTTATGGGACCATTGGAAGCTGCACTTCCTTGGAGTACGACCGGTTTAGATGGTGCTAGAAGATGGTTAGATCGTGTTTGGAGATTATATACTGAATATGATAAATTTACGGAAACAAACAACGGTGCATTGGATCGTGTGTATCATGCTACCATCAAAAAGGTTACCAATGATGTAGAAACCTTAAATCTGAATACAGCAATCTCTCAAATGATGATTTTCATCAATGAATGCTATAAAGCAGATGAAATTTATCATGAGTATGCGATAGGTTTCTTGAAATGCTTTGCATGTTTTGCACCTCATTTAGGAGAAGAAATTTGGAATAAGGTATTCCATAAGGAAACAAGCATTGCTTATGCGCCATGGCCAACTTATGATGAAACCAAACTGATCGATGATGAAGTTGAAATCGTTGTACAGGTCAATGGTAAGCTTCGTGGTAAATTTAAAGCAGCAAAAGACAGTGATGAGGAAGTCATCAAAGCAACTGCTATGGATATCGAAGCAGTCAAAATGCAATTAGAAGGTAAAACAATTCGCAAAGTCATTGTTGTGAAGGGCAGAGTTGTAAATATCGTTGCAAATTAAGAAGATTGCATGGCATACGCCATGCTTTTTTCTACATCCCTATGAAAAAACATGATTTCACTGCGCTTTATCTTGCAAGGCTCTTGTTTTTTATGCTATACTAGGTAAGGAAATTTGGAAGGTGATTAAAATGGGTAGACATTTTGAAGTACGTGCTGCAGCAATGCAGAAGACAGCAAATGCAAAAGCAAAAGTATATTCTCGTTTTGGTAAAGAAATATTGATGGCAGCAAAAGCTGGTGTACCTGATCCAGAAATGAACGTTTCTTTGAAAAAAGTGATTGAACGTGCAAAAGCAAACCAGGTGCCTGCGGATGTTATCAAAAGAGCAATTGAAAAAGCAAAAGGTGGAACTACGGAAAATTATTCTGCCGCAACATATGAAGGATTTGGATCCGGTGGGGCTGCTACCGTTATTATTGATTGTTTGACTGATAATGCAAACAGAACGATTGCCGATTTGCGTGCGGCATTTAATAAATCTCATGCGAAGTTAGGAGTAGCCGGATGTGTTTCTTTCAATTATGAGCATGTTGGTTTGATTTCTATTGCTTATGATGACGAAGAATCTATGATGGATGCATTGATCATGGGAGAAGTTGATCTAAAGGACATCGAAGTAGAAGATGGACAAATGACGATCACAGTAGAGCCAACGGATTTAAATAAGGCAAAAGATGCCATTGAAGGATTGATTCCTGAAGTGAACTTTGATGTTATGGAAGATACCATGCTACCAAATGAATACGTAACATTAGAAGGAGAAGACTTAAAGCTATTCCAACGTTTGGTTACCTTGTTAGATGATGTAGACGATGTACAGCAGGTATATCATAATGTAGGAAATATCAACGACCCTGTTGAATAAGATGATGAGTGGATAGCGATATCCGCTTTTTTCTTGCAAAACCTAAAACTCTCACTTATAATTAGGGTAAAGAAAAGTAGGTGAATGGTATGGCAATCACATCGGAAGACATTAAACGTCTCAACGCTATGGAATTATTAAAAGATATGTATCATGATCACCATGGTACCATTGCAGAAATTGCTTCTGCTTCAGGCTTTTCCAATTCTGCTGTGCGAACTACTTTAGAATGGTTGAAAGAAAAAGGTGTTCTAAAGGTACAAAAGTTGGATCTATCTACCGGTGGAAGATGTCCTCGCAGATATGCTTTTTGTCAATCCCGTTTTCGAACATTGGGCTTGTTTATAGATGATGAAACAGTGGATATCACGATTCGTTCCATTGCTGGTGATGATCTATATCAAAATCATGTATACATCAAAGAAAACAAAGAACTGGAAGATTTTGTTGTGATGTTAGTAGATCGCTATGCTGTCAATTGTGTGAGCGTAGCCGGAGCTGGTATTATCGAAGGACTTAGTTTTTATCGAGATGTGCAAGGAGTTATGGTGGAGTATCGTATTACAGCTCATCTAAAACAAAGATTATCCATTCCTGTTGTGATTGAAAATGATGTAAAAGCCATGATGATGGGATATCAGTCAAAACAACAGGTAGAACTTTTGGCATATCTTTATATCAGCCATACAGGCGTTGGTAGTTCCTATTATCTAGATTCTGATATCTGGCGTGGATCTCACCATTTCTCCGGTGAAATTGGGTTGATGCCTTACGAAGGTCATAAAATCAATGAAGTCATTCAACAGCACCCTGAAGAAGCGTTGATGGAAAAATTGATTCAACATATGATCGTTACAATTTCCACATTGATAGATCCACAAAAAATTGTAATTACGGGGAAACGAGTTCCATGGCATTGTGAAGAGCGCATTCATGATGCGTGTATCTCTTATCTAAGTGAAAAATATCCTCTTCATTTAGAGTTTCGTAATTTCCCTTTACAAGATGCGATTGATGGGCTTCATTATATCGCTGTGTTGAAGCTGTTTGAAGAATATACAAAACTTTGAGAATTCAAAAAAATTTGTTGACAAAGATAATGGAAATGATTAAACTAAAAGTACATCCGATGAAAAAGAGCGTTTATATTAGATATCAGATAGAGAAGAAAACCTAGGCTGGAAGTTTTCGCTGTTAGAATATAAATGGACACTTTGGAGGAGTTATCAGGAAATGGATAACCGCATGATCCTGCGTTATGGAAAAGTGCATCCCATTTGGGATGAAGTTAGGTGGTACCGCGTGATCAAACGTCCTTTCATGAAGGGGCGTTTTTTTATGAACAAGGATGCAGGATCAAAGAAATGAAAACCAAAAGGAGGAAATCATTATGAATTATCAGGTCCCAAGAGGAACTCAGGATGTTTTGCCAAAGGACATCACAAAGTGGCACAGAATTGAAGAATTGATTCGCCAGTTCACTTATGTATACAACTTTGAAGAAATTCGTACACCAATTTTTGAACATACAAATGTATTTAAACGAGGCAATGATTCCAGTGATATGGTCAATAAAGAAATGTATACATTTACGTTAGAAAACAGCTCAACATCTTTGACTTTACGTCCAGAAGGAACAGCTGGAGTGGTTAGAAGTTTTGTGGAAAATAAAATGTTTGGATATCCTGATCTACCAATGAAGATGTATTATGTAGGTCCGCAATGTCGTCATGAACGACCACAAAAGGGTAGAATGCGTATTTTCAACCAATTTGGTGTTGAGGTCGTTGGTGCGAAAAACCCAATGTTGGATGTAGAAGCAATCGCTTTAGGATATTCCTTTTTATCCGCACTAGGATTACAAGATATGAAAGTCTTGATCAACACCTTGGGTGATGATGCATCTCGTGATGCATATCGTAGCGCATTAAAAGAACATTTTAAAGATGGTATCAAAGATATGTGTGGCGATTGTCAAAGACGCTATGAACAAAATCCATTGCGTATTCTGGATTGTAAGGTTGATCATGACAGTGAATTGATGAAATCTGCACCTATGATGAGTGATTATTTAACGCAAGAAAGTAAAGAATATTTTCAAGCCGTATTGGATGGTTTAGATGCCCTAGGTATTCCTTATCAAATTGAGGATACCTTGGTCCGTGGATTGGATTATTATACGCATACAGTATTTGAAGTTGTCAGTGAAAATAAAGAGATGGGATCTCAGTCTACCGTTTTAGCCGGTGGACGTTATGATGGTTTGGTAGAATACTTTGGTGGCCCGGAAAAAATGAGTGGTATCGGTTGGGCACTTGGTATCGAACGCTTGATCATCGCTTGTGAGGCAGAAGGAATCAATTTAGGAGAAGAAGAACCATTAGATGCTTATGTGCTTTGCCTTTCTCCTAAAGTGCAATTAGAAGCCTTACAAATTGTAACAGAGCTACGTGCTGCCGGATATCGTAGTGAATGTGATTTCTTAAATCGTTCTTTTAAAGCACAATTTAAAACGGTGGAACGTAAGAAAGCAAAAGCTGCTATTATCGTTGGCGAAAAAGATATCGAACAGGGAACTGTGAATATCAAAAATATTGCGGAACAAAAACAGATTACTGTAGCACTTTCTGATATCATTGATGGAATGGACAGTATGTTTGAAACCCAAGAAGAGGAACATGAATGCACATGTGAAGATGGTAATTGCACATGTGGACATCATCACGAATAGGAGATAACAGCATGAAACGAACACATACAAATGGAGAGCTAAGAATTGACAATGTCAATGAAACGGTAACCTTAATCGGATGGGTGGCGAAGCGTAGAAATTTCGGCGCTTTGGTATTTATCGATTTAAGAGATCGAGAAGGCATTACACAGTTGGTTTTTAGTGAAGAATTGGCAGAGAAAATTACTGAAGTCCGCAATGAATATATCTTACAAGTAGAAGGCATGGTCGTAGAACGTAAGGATAAGAATCCTAAATTAGCAACAGGTGATATTGAAATTAAAGTTTCCAATGTAGAAATCATCAATACTGCCGAAACGACACCGATCATCGTTGCGGATGAAACAGATGCACTAGAGGATACTAGATTGAAATATCGTTATCTAGATTTAAGAAGAAGCGTGCTTCAAAAAAATCTGATGCTTCGTCATAAGGTAACGATGATCACTCGTAATTTTTTATCTGATTTGGGATTTTTGGAAATCGAAACACCGATCCTTTGTAAATCTACACCAGAAGGTGCAAGAGATTACTTGGTACCAAGTCGTATTTCTCAAGGAGAGTTTTATGCATTGCCACAATCCCCTCAATTGTATAAACAGTTATTGATGGTAGGTGGTATGGAAAAATATTTCCAGATTGCACGATGCTTTCGTGATGAAGATTTGCGTGCAGATCGTCAACCTGAATTCTCTCAAATTGATATTGAGATGAGTTTTATTGAGGAAGAGGATATTTGGCAAGTTACTGAACAGCTTATGGCAAAGATCTTCAAAGAAGTAAAGGGTATAGAACTATCTTCTTTCGAGCGTATATCCTACGATGAATGTATGGATCGTTTTGGTAGCGACAAACCGGATCTTCGTTTTGGCATGGAATTAAAAAATGTCAATGATATTTTCCAATCAACTACATTTAAGGTGTTTGCGGACGTCTTACAACAAGGTGGAGTCGTACAAGCGATGCTTGTTAAGAATGGTGCTGACAAGTTCTCTCGTAAGGATTTGGATAAGCTACAAGAATATGTTAAGGTCTATGGTGCAAAGGCACTTGCTTATCTGAAATTATCAAAAGACGCTTTCAGTGGTTCTGTTGCGAAAGTCGTAAGTGAAGAAGAAAAAGCAGCATTGATGCAGCAATTCAACATGGAAGATAATGATCTTTTATTCATGGTCGCAGATAAGAAGAAAACCGCACAAAGTGCGCTAGGTGCTTTAAGAAGCAAACTTGGTCATGATTTGCATTTGATCGATGAAAAGGCATATAAGTTCTTATGGGTCACCAATTTCCCTATGTTTGAGTATGTAGAGGAAGAAGATCGTTATGTTGCGGCTCACCATCCATTTACATGTCCGAATCTAGAAGATGTAGATAAGTTGATGAGTGATCCAGGTCATTGTTATTCTCGTGCGTATGATTTGGTTTTAAACGGCTATGAGTTATTAAGTGGTTCTATTCGTATCCATGATCAGGAATTGCAGAAAAAGGTATTTGAAGCAATCGGTATGTCATTAGAAGAGGCATATGATAAATTCGGATTCTTTATCGATGCCTTTAAATATGGCACACCTCCACATGGCGGTGTAGGAATCGGATTGGAACGTTTGGTCATGATCCTTGCGGGTACTGACAATATACGTGATGTTGTTGCATTCCCTAAAACAGCAAGTGCATCAGATTTAATGAGCGAAGCACCAAGCCCTGTATATGATGAACAGTTGAAAGAATTACATATCGAAATTACAAATCCAAGAAAAGAACATTAGAAATTGAAAGAAGGTTATCGATCATCAACAGTTGTAATGACTTCGATATTTTGATGAATTGAAAAAACGAATCGAACAGTGTTTGATAAAGGGCTATCAAATGCTGTTACTATTGATAAACCTAACAAAAAACCAAGCATAGTTGCTTGGTTTTTCAATACCTCAAGAGTGTCATCGTTGTCTTTGATTAAGATTGTATTTCTGCATCGAAAAAGGAGTATGGTTCTCTTTTATTAATCGTCTTCATATATTGATTTTAATTCATTTATTTTATTTTCATAATCATCAACTTGAAAGCAATCATTACGATGAAATAAGAAACCACCTGTTAACATATATTCTTCATTATTATTTTTTTTGATGACATAACTAAAACTTTTAGGTTTGCTCAACATATCTGAGTCAAGCTTTTTACTTTCCAATATCATAGTGGCAATATATTGATCAAGTTGCTCGATTTTTTTTAAATCATGTATTTCAAACTCAATTGGTTCTTTTTCATAGACGATTATTGTATAATCATTACTTTTTGTATTGCATCCACAACAAATAAGTAAGAAAAACATACCTACAGTTAACATTTTAATGTTCATTTTCCTATTGTTATGGTACCATCTAGATAGCCAATCTTTATACTTTAATAGAAATGTGCAGTTAAACTTTCCCATGTTTTCATCCCTTTCTCTTTATAGTTAAATTATAACATGAGGAATGATGGCAACACAGGATTATTTGATTTCTTTTTACCTCGTATTTACTCCTTAAACATCGCACAAGAAACTTTTTATTTCTTATATGTTTCAATACAATCTTTTGGTGTCTTATCTTCACGAAATCCTTTGAACACAGGTTGACGTAGTCCACCTTCTCTAGTATATTCCATGAATTTTACAACACCACATAAATGAGGCGTGATCCAAATAGCTTCCTCATTACCTTTTGGTAGATTTGGAAAAGGACAAACATCACTTTTCTTACTGTGACTTTGTAAATAGGGAAGAGAAACACCCATGGTAACATGTCCTTTATACATCAATTCTTGTTCACGATATTGACCGAGTATCAAGGATACAATGCCTTTTTCTTTTAATATATAGCCGGTTATCACAAAATCAGCATCTAAAAGGTTTTTGCTTTTGATCCATACTTTGGTTCGTTTCTCCGGCGTATATCGGCTATCTTTTCGTTTCGCAACAATACCTTCTAAGCCTTTTTCCTTCGCAAGTGAAAAAAGTGCGATTCCTTCTCTTTCAATATAGCGACTGATATTGATGCGTTCATTCTCTTTCACGATGGTTTCTAATCGCTTTTTTCTTTCCATCAGCGTATCATCTATCAAAAAGTGATCTTTTTCATATAAGAGATCGAAAGCTGTGAATATCGCAGGGTATTCTTTCGCATGTAATCTGATCTTAAATGCATTGGTCGTCAATGTGCGTTTTTGTATTTCAAAGAAATCGGATGCACCATTTTTGAATATATACAATTCTCCGTCTAAGATACAACGATGTTTTACTTGTTTATGTAAATCATTAAGTTCAGGGAATTTCTTGTTTAAAATAAAGCCACGTTTATTTTGCACTATAGTGGTATCATCCGCATATACCAAGCATCGAATACCATCAAGTTTTAATTCGTAAATATAATCTTCATCATCAAACGCCGGTTCTTCAAGACCTATCAACATTGGTCGTATATCATGATCTTCAAATCGCATTAATGACGCACATTCTTTCTTCTTGCTTTCCCTTTTGGCTTGTTTTGTAAGATAGATTGTTTTAAAGCATCCATAAGATCGATCGGGGTAACGGTTGATGATCTATTTGCTTCACCATGTACGACCTCTTGTCCATTGATTTTTTGTTCAATTGCTGCTTTCAATCGTTCTTGAAATTCATCATGATAGTCTTCTGGCTGATAAGGTTTCATCATGCTTTGAATTAATTGCATAGCCATATCTTTTTCAGCTTTATTAATGCTAGGGTGAGATATGGTCTTGGGAAGTTCTGCGATTTCATCTTCATAAAACAGGGTTTTCACAAGAATACCATCTACTTCAGGACATAATGCCAATAAGGTTTCTTTGGTATGAATGACGGTTTTTGCAATTGCCACTACTTCTAGCTCTTTCATAGCTTCATATAAAAGCTCATAAGCTTTTTCTGCGTGTTTTTCCGGAATCGCATAATAGTTTTTTTCATAATAGATATCATCAATTTGAGAAAGCTCGCTAAAATGTAAAATATGTATGGTACGATCTTTTTCAGCTTTTAGTTCTTCGATTTCTTCATTTGTCATGATGACATATTGATCTTTTTCATATTGATAACCTTTCACGATATCGCTACTTTTTAATTCTTTTTGACAATTCGGACAATACTTCTTATATTTCACACGTTCTTTGGTATCTTTACATAACTGATTGAAGGATATATCATTATCCTGTGTGGTACGATACATTTGGATAGGTATGTGGACCAATCCAAAAGATATAGCACCTTTATGTGCAACTGCCATAAAATCACCTCATGATTATTCTGTTTCCATTTAGAGTTTTCATTCCATTTCCTATAAAAAAAGCGTTGAAATAAGAAGGCACTTGCTTAGAACAACAAAAAAAATAATGTCAAGGGGTATCATTTTATCTATTACATGATATACTATAATTGTTCAAGAGGTACACATTTTTCCTACACTTAGAGATAAGGGAGTTCGGATGTCGCAGTTTTGTGTTGAAGACCTGCCACGTGTGGGGATCCTAAGAAATTAGCGCAGAGCACCCACCTGTATTTACAGGGAAAGATCTCTCCTCTTGGACATTGATAATCAATAAGCGGATAACGATGGTTATCCTTTTTTTATGTTAAATCTTGACAGTGTAAAGATTTGGGACTATAATGTTTACACTGTCAAGATAGGAGGAATCATAATGGATCAGTATCATCATAAGAATCTAAGAAATGCTTTGATTGAGAAAGGAATCGAATTAGTTCATGAAGAAGGACTTGCGTCTTTTTCTTTGCGTAAAACAGCATCAGCTTGTAAAGTCAGTCATGCTGCACCATATAGCCATTTTCAAAATAAAGAGGAATTGTTGGAAGCTATGCAACAACATATCAGTGAACAATTTGTAACAACGTTACAAATTATTGTAGATGAGTATGGACAAACAAAGGATGTGTTAAAACAATTAGGAAAGGGGTATCTTAGCTTTTTCCTTCAACATCCTCATTACTTCTCGTTTCTATTCCAACAATCCCATATCGAGATTGATCTATGTGAGAATGCGGATCATAAAAAAAATTATCGCCCATTTGAGTTTTATCGTGAAACACTGCTTACCATTTTAAACCATAGTCATTATCCAAAAGAAAAACAACAGGATGCAATCATCGCAATATGGTCGTTTGTCCATGGAATAACAGCCATTGCTACTATGGAAAATGTAAAAACTGATGTACATTGGGAAGAAAAAATTGTTGATTATATGGATATCTTTGAATGTTCTTTTTTAAGGATGGAGGTAGAGTGATGTTAGGTGTTTATTTTAGCGGAACAGGGAATACAGCTTATTGCATTAGGCGATTACTCGATGGCATCGATAAGAATGCACAATTGATATCAATAGAAGATCCTACCATATTAGATAAACTTGCACAGCATGAGGAAGTCATTTTTGCATATCCCATATATTATAGTAATCTTCCTAAATTAGTTAGAGATTTCTTGACTCAACATGCAAATTTATTTCATGGAAAACGTGTTTATATCTTAGTAACAATGGGTTTGTTTAGTGGAGATGGAAGCGGATGTGCAGCAAGAATGCTTTCTTCTTTTGGGGCGCACATACTTGGTGGACTTCATATTAAGATGCCGGATTGTATCGCCGATGAAAAAGCTTTGAAACGCTCTTATGATAAGAATCTGGATCTTATCAAAAAAGCAAATGAGAAAATAGATCATGCTGTCATATGTTATCGTAATAAAACGTATACCAAAGAGGGACTTGGTTTTTGGTATCATCTAGCAGGTTTATTTGGACAACGTTTATGGTTTTATGGAAAGACTAAGCACTATAGTGATCGTCTCCATATAGATGCCCAATCTTGTATTTTGTGCCAGAGCTGTATAAAAAAATGTCCTATGCAAAATCTTGTATTTGAACATGGCGCTGTTATCGCAAAAGATCGATGTACTATGTGTTATCGTTGTATCAATGTTTGTCCCAAACAATCCATCACACTTCTTGGTAAGCGTGTGGTCCAACAGCATCATATCAATGAATATCTATCTGAAGG
>NZ_JBEQZJ010000046.1:0-30114 GCF_045223415.1 Hoskinsella mucinilytica
GTTATAAGAATTATTCGTCTTCTATGATTACTACATTAGGGAAACAAAATGATAAATATCCTATTTGGATTCCCAATGAATATTTTTGGACTTATATTTATCTAACTTCACCTTTAGCTAATTTGAACTATAACGTTAATAATTATTTACCATCATTTAATTTGAAAGATTATACACTTGAATTTGTTCCAGATTTTATAAGATTGAGATTACCTAATTATGAAAAGATAGAGCCAAATTTACAAGTAAGTAGCTTAAACGTTAGCACACAATTTTTAAAGCCATATCTAACAATGGGCTTTTTTGGTGTGTATATTATTTACCTAATGCAACTTTTTATTTATATACTTATAATTTATATAAATGATAGAAGCAAAAGTAAATATTCAGTAGCAATTTATAACTGCCTTCTTTATTCATATTTACTATCCTTTTTTGACAATACCTTTACATACTCAATTACAGCATTATTGATTTTATATTCACTACTAGCTTCATTGAATTTGAAAATAAAAATAAAATAGGAGAATCTTATGAATAATGTAAAAAAAAATTTCTTGTATAATGTTATTTATCAAATTTTATCAATTATCTTACCATTAATAACTGTTCCGTATACTTCAAGAGTTTTAGGAGCAAGTAATATTGGAATCTTTTCTTATACATATGCTATTGTGTTTTATTTTATGACGATTGCTATGCTTGGTATTACAAATTATGGAAGTAGAAGTATCGCTAAATCTAGAGATAATTCTATTGAATTGTCTAAAACTTTTTTTTCAATATATAGTATTCAGATTTTAATGTCTTTATTAATGCTGGTTATTTATTGCTTTTACATTAGCTTTGGAAGCACATATAAAGTGATTTCAATAATCCAAATTTTATATTTGATGTCAAGTATGTTTGATATTAATTGGTTCTTTTTTGGAATGGAAGAATTTAAACTAACTGTATTAAGGAATGCAAGTGTAAAAATTATTTCTTTAATCTTAATTATTTTGCTTGTAAAAACAAGTGAAGATATTAACATTTATACATTGATTATGAGTGGAAGCACTTTGCTTAGTCAATTGATATTATTGCCTTTCTTAAAAAATAGAATAAAGTTTTGTAGAATTAGTCTAGATGATATAAAAGTGCACATAAAGCCCTGTATTATATTATTTTTTCCTGTTATTGCGATGAGTCTTTATAAGTTGATGGATAAAATAATGTTAGGCTATTTAGCTAATGTTACAGAAGTTGGTTTTTATGAACAAGCAGAAAAAATAATCAATATGCCTCTTACAATTGTGGTAGCATTAGGTACAGTCACTTTACCTAAAATATCAAATATGGTCGCTAATAATGAGTATAGCAGAATAAATCTTTATATAAAGAAATCGATGAGTTTTGTTATTTTTATTGCATCGCCTATTGCTTTGGGTTTAATTAGTATTGCTGATTATTTAATACCGATTATTTTAGGTGATGGATTCAATAAATCAATAATACTTATACAAATACTTGCCTTTTCTATATTATTTTCTTCTATTGCAAATATTATTAGATCAGAATACCTTATACCTCTGGAAAAAGATAAAGAATTCATTATTTCTGTTTTTTTAGGTGCTTTAGTTAATTTAATAGTAAATATTTTTTTGATTCCGAAATTCCAATCAATAGGTGCTTGTATAGGAACACTTATTGCTGAATTTTTTGTAATGTTTTTTCAAATTATGATAGTTAGAAAAAGTATACCTATTTTTTCTTATATAAATAAAGCAAAAAAGTTTTTTTTAAACTCATTGATTATGTTTCTCTTTTTAAAAAGTATCGAATTATTTCATATTTCTTCCAATATATTATTAATTTTAGAAATTTTACTTGGATGTATAGTTTATGTTTTACTTAATTATAAATATATATTGACTCTTATTCCTTTAAATAAAATATTAAATCATCGAAAAAATTATATTAAGAAAGGTAGATGAAACTAAAATGCTTAAACGAAAAGGTATTATATTAGCAGGTGGTAGTGGAACACGTCTATATCCACTCACAAAAGTAACGAGTAAACAGTTACTTCCGATTTACGATAAACCAATGATTTATTATCCTATGTCTATTCTTATGCAGGCAGGGATTAGAGAAATTCTTATCATCTCAACACCAGAAGATACACCTAGATTTGAAGAATTGCTTGGAAATGGTCATCAATTTGGTTTGGAACTTTCCTATAAGGTCCAACCTTCTCCGGATGGTCTTGCTCAAGCTTTTATTTTGGGCGAAGAGTTTATTGGTGAGGATTCTGTGGCTATGGTTCTTGGAGATAACATTTTTCATGGTCATGGCTTAACAAAACGACTGAAAATGGCTGCTTCCAAAGAAAATGGTGCTACTGTATTTGGTTATTATGTGGATGATCCAGAACGTTTTGGTGTAGTGGAATTTGACCATAACGGAAAGGCTATCTCTTTAGAAGAAAAACCTGAAGTCCCTAAATCAAACTATGCTGTAACTGGTTTATACTTCTATGATAATAAGGTTGTTGAGTATGCGAAAAACTTAAAACCATCGCCAAGAGGAGAACTTGAAATCACTGATTTAAATCGAATTTATCTGGAACATGGTGATCTAGAGGTAACACTACTTGGACAAGGATTTACATGGTTAGATACCGGTACTCATCAATCCTTAGCTGATGCCACAAATTTCGTAGAAACAGTAGAGGAACACTCTCATCGTAAAATTGCTTGTATCGAAGAAATAGCATTTGATAATGGTTGGATGTCAAGAGAACAATTGATGAAGTCTTATGAAGAATGCAAAAAGAATCAGTATGGTCAATATTTGAAAAATATTCTAGATGGAAAATATATCGATAAGGGGATGAGATAAGATGAAAAAAATAGAAACAAAAATACCTGGTGTCATCATCATTGAACCAGATTGTCATGGAGATCATAGAGGTTGGTTCATGGAAACTTATAGTACAGAAAAATATAAGGAACTAGGTATACATGCTGTTTTTGTTCAGGACAATCAATCTTTTTCTGCTCATAAGGGAACACTAAGAGGTCTACACTTCCAAAACAGTCCAATGGCACAAGCCAAACTTGTAAGATGTACAAAAGGTGCAGTAATTGATGTTGCTGTAGATATCAGAAAAGGAAGTCCTACCTATCTTCAATGGGTCAGTGTTGAATTATCAGAGGAAAACAAAAGACAATTCTTTATTCCAAGAGGGTTCGCTCATGGATTCTTAACACTAACTGACAATGTTGAGTTTGAATATAAAGTAGATAATTTATATTCAAAAGAATGTGATAGAGGAATCCGATACAATGACCCATCGATTAATGTAGATTGGGGAGGATTATTAAATGGTATGGAACCAATCCTTTCTGATAAGGATATCAACGGACCTTTGTTAAAAGATAGTGATTGCAATTTTATTTATGAGGAGATGAAATAATATGAAAATACTTGTTACAGGCGGTGCTGGTTTTATTGGTGGAAACTTTGTTCATTATATGGTAGACAAATATCCTGAAGATATGATCGTAAACTTAGATAAGCTTACTTATGCAGGAAATTTAGAAACATGTAAACCAGTAGAAAACAAACCAAATTATAAATTTATCAAGGGAGATATTGCAGATAGAGAATTTATCTTTGATCTATTCGAAAAAGAACATTTTGATATCGTTGTGAATTTTGCGGCAGAAAGCCATGTAGATAGAAGCATTGAAGACCCTGAAATCTTTGTAAAGACAAATGTGAATGGGACAACTACTCTACTAGATGCATGTAATAAATATGGAATAAAGAGATATCATCAAGTATCAACGGATGAAGTGTATGGAGATTTACCATTGGATCGTAAAGATCTTTTTTTTACGGAAGAAACACCATTACATACCTCTAGTCCATATTCCAGTGCAAAAGCAAGTGCAGACTTGTTTGTACTAGCATACTATAGAACTTATGGATTACCAGTTACGATTTCAAGATGTTCCAATAACTATGGACCATATCATTTTCCTGAGAAGTTGATTCCACTAATGATCTCAAGAGCATTAGCAGATGAAAGTTTACCTGTATATGGAAAAGGTGACAATGTAAGAGATTGGCTTCATGTATATGATCATTGTGTTGCGATTGATTTGATCGTAAGAAATGGAAGAGTTGGGGAAGTCTATAACGTAGGTGGACACAATGAAAGAACGAATCTTGAAGTAGTAAAAACAATACTACGTGCATTAGATAAACCAGAAAGCTTGATCAAATTTGTAGAAGATCGAAAAGGACATGATAGAAGATATGCAATTGATCCTACAAAGCTTGAAACAGAGCTTGGATGGAAACCAAAATATAACTTTGATACAGGAATACAACAAACGATTCAATGGTATTTAGACAATAAAGAATGGTGGCAGAATATTCTGAGTGGAGAGTATCAGAATTATTTTGAAAAGATGTACAAGGATAAAGGAAGAGTGTAGATATGAAATATCTAGTAACAGGAATCAAAGGGCAATTAGGCTATGATGTCTGTAGAGAACTAAAAGAACGAGGCTATGAATATTTAGGTATCGATAAAGATGAAATGGATATCACGAATAAAGCAGAAGTAGAAAAAGTGATAAAAGAATATCATCCTGATATCGTAGTACATTGTGCAGCATATACAGCAGTAGATGCTGCAGAAGATAATAAAGAACTTTGCATGAAGATCAATGTAGATGGTACAAGAAATATAGCGGAAGTATGTAAAGAAATAGATGCAACGATGTTTTATATCAGTACAGACTATGTATTTGATGGAACAGGTGAAAAAGCATGGGAAGTGGATGATGAGAAGAAACCATGTAATGTGTATGGAGAAAGTAAATATCTTGGCGAACTTGAAGTACAGAAGCTACTTGAAAAATATTTTATTGTGAGAATATCGTGGGTGTTTGGAGTGAATGGTAATAACTTTATTAAAACAATGTTAAGACTTGCAGAAACACATGACGAGATCAATGTAGTAAATGATCAAATAGGAAGTCCAACAAGTACTTATGATTTATCAAAGCTATTAGTAGATATGAGTGAAACTGATAAATATGGAGTATATCATGCAACAAATGAAGGTTACTGTAGTTGGTATGAATTCACATGTGAGATTTTCAAGTTAACAGGTAAAAATGTGAAAGTAAATGGAATACCAACAAGTGAGTATCCTACAAGAGCAGTGCGACCATTAAATTCAAGAATGAGTAAAAAAGAGCTAGATGAAAATGGATTTAATAGAATGATAGATTGGAAACAATCAGTTAAATACTATTTGGAGATGGAGAAATGAAGATTGCAGTTGCAGGAACAGGTTATGTGGGGTTGAGTATCGCAACCTTATTATCTCAATATAATGAGGTAATAGCTTTAGATATCATCAAAGAAAAAGTGGATATGATCAATCATCATATTTCACCAATCAAAGATGATAAGATAGAAGAGTATTTGAAAGATAAAGAATTGAATTTGAAAGCAACCTTGGATAAAGAGGTTGCTTTTCAGAATGCTGATTTTGTTGTTATCAGTACACCAACAAATTATGATGAAAAGAAAAACTTCTTTGACACATCATCAGTGGAAAATATCATTGAATCAGTGATGAACATCAATCCAAATACTGTTATGGTGATTAAATCTACGGTACCAGTTGGATATACAAAGAGAATCAAAAAGAAATATGGTATTGATAATATCATGTTTTCACCGGAATTCTTAAGAGAAGGAAAGGCTTTATATGATAATCTTTATCCTTCTAGAATTGTTGTTGGAGAGAAAAGTGAAAGAGCTAAAGTATTTGCGTCTTTATTACAAGAGGGAGCAATCAAAGAAAATATCCCAATACTTTTCACAGATAGTACAGAAGCAGAAGCAATTAAGTTATTCGCAAATACTTATTTAGCTTTACGTGTATCTTATTTTAATGAACTAGATACCTATGCTGAAATGAAAGGGTTGAATACACAGGATATTATAGAGGGTGTCGGTTTAGATCCTAGAATAGGAAGTCATTATAATAATCCATCTTTTGGTTATGGAGGATATTGCCTACCTAAAGATACTAAGCAATTATTGGCAAATTATAACGAGGTACCACAGAATTTAATCGAAGCAATTGTAAAATCCAATACAACAAGAAAAGATCATATTGCACAAATGATCATAGATAGAGATCCTAAAGTTGTAGGTATTTATCGTTTGACCATGAAAACAGGTTCAGATAACTTTAGAGCAAGTGCAATACAAGGTATCATGAAAAGAATCAAGGCAAAAGGAATAGAAGTAGTGGTATATGAACCAACGCTTAAAGAAGAAGAGTTTTATAGAAGTAGAGTCATCAATGATTTAGATCATTTCAAACAGGAATGTGATGTTATTGTAGTAAACAGAGTTACTGATGAATTGAAAGATGTAGAAGAAAAAGTGTATACAAGAGATATTTTCAATAAAGATTAGTTAAACTGTGAGGTGAAATAATGAATGAATTCAATGAAAATGAGATAAAAGATGAAATAGAAATAGATATCAGTGCGTTATTAAAGCTATTAAAGAAAAATATAAAAATGATTGTAATAAGCACCATATTATGTGCTGTTATTGCTTTATTGATCACGACTTTTTTTATGCAAAAGAAATATGCAAGTTCAGCACGTATCTATTTAAAACCTAATGTGACTGAGCAAGGCGTTGTAGATTATAACACACTGACATCTAACTCTAAGATGGTAAATAATTATATGTCTTTGATGCAGGGTGAAACAGTCCTTTCTAAAGTGGCGGACAACTTAAATATTGAAGATGTTGAGGAAGTAAAAAAATCGTTATCCGTAACGAATTTAAATGAAACAGAGATCATTATTGTTAAGGCAACCACAGATGATCCTGCTAAATCTCAAGCAATTGTTAAGAATACAGTGGATGTGTTCTTTGATGAAATGAAAGAGAAGCTAGATATCAAAAATATGACGATATCTGATCAACCTAAGGTAGATGAAACACCTGTTTCACCTAGTAAGAAAATGAATACCGCTATTGGGGCGGCACTTGGTTTATTCTTATCTTGTGGTTATGTGTTTCTTCAATATCTGTTTGATAAGAGATTGAAAAATAAAGCGGAAGCAGAAAGCTTTCTTGGTGTTCCGGTATTAGGAGAAATTCCTTGGTTTGAGGATTAAGTTATGAATTTTATTGATATACATAATCACACTGCTTGGGAAATTGATGATGGTATGCCTTCAAAAGAAGATGCCATTCTGACATTAGAACAAGCAAAAAAAGATGGTATTACTGCTATTATCTCTACTCCACATTTTGTTCCTGCGACACAAGAGGAAGCTGATATTCAAAATATGAATAAACGTATTCAAGAATTAAAAGAATTGGCAGGTCCTTATGGAATCAGCGTTTATTCAGGATCAGAAGTGTTTTTAAATCATGAATATTTAGATATGATCGATCGAAAGCAATTTAATACTTTGGCAGGATCTCATTATATCCTTGTGGAATTTGATGTGAGAAGGAATATGGACAACAACGATTACGCAGAGGATTATCTTTATGAATTGACGGTTCGTGATTATATACCGATCATTGCACATGTAGAACGATATTTCCCAAAAGGTATCGATTTAAATCGAGTACAGAGTTGGATCGATATGGGATGCTATGTTCAAGTGAATCGTACAAGCATTCTTGGAACACATGGCGATGTTTGTAGGAAGAATGCCGATAAGCTACTAACAGAAGGTATGGTACATGTGATTGCAAGTGATGCACATCGCTCACAAGGGCATAGGATCACAAAGCTTTCCGATGTCTATGAAGAGATTGCTAAGGACTATGGAAAAGAAAATGCAGCACTTTTATTAAGAGATAATCCCAATCATATCTTACATGATGAGGAGTTAGAAGAGATGCAGAAGATAAAGAAGAAATCTCTATTCGATAAATTCAGAAGGAGAGGAAGATAAGATGGAACGAAAACTAGCACCAAAAAGACATACAGGGAAGAAGAAAAAGGTAGGAAAACAATCGCAGTTTGATTTTTCTGAAGTATATCGTCAACTAAGAACGAATATTGAGTATTCTCAATTTGAAGGAGATATTCAGGTAGTCAATTTAACAAGTACGAATCCTGCTGAAGGTAAAAGCAGCGTGGCGAGTAATTTAGCAACCGTAAGTATCGCAAAGTATCACAATGTGCTATTGATGGATTGTGATCTAAGAAAGCCGGTACAGCATAAGATCTTCAATGTTTCTAATAAGATGGGATTAAGTAATTTGATGAAAAATTTTGATAGCTTTGATGTGAATGAAGATACTTATTTTCAGAAGTTTAAGGATAATACCAGTGATGGAAAGCTGTATTTACTAACTAGTGGGATGAAAGTTCCAAATCCACAGGAATTATTATCAAGTGAGAAATTCAAGCATTTGATAGAACAATTGAGAACAAGATTTGATTTTATCGTAATAGATTGTCCACCGGTAGATGCGGTTGCGGATGCAATTCCGGTAAGTCGAGTAACAGATGGAACGGTCTTTGTGATATCAGCAAAAGAAACAAATAAGAATGATGCTAAAGCAGCATTGATGCAGATGAAAAGAAATGGTGCGAATATACTTGGGACAGTATTAACAAAGGTAGAGGCAGAAGCAAAACACTATTATGGATATTACTATAGTGAAACGTAGTCATGGAGATCTGATATGAACTATTTTTATGCTTATCTGTCAACAGATAAAGAGAAAGATCAAATCTTGCATTCTATCAAGGAAATACCTGAAAATCGTATCTATATAGATGAAGAGGGTCAACAGGAAGATGAAGCTTGGAAACATTTGATTACAAAGTTGAAAGCCAATGATATCCTATTGATACCTTCTATTGATAAGATATCATCTGAAGATAAAAGCTTAAAGCAAAAGCTATTGACAGTAAAAGACCTTCATGCACAGTTATTGACTTTAGATGAAGAGGATCTTGATATCGATACGCTGTTATTGTTAATTGATTTTGTAGAATCAGGTAGAAAAAAACGAGTGAAAAAGCTTCAAAAAGAAGGAATCAATAAAGCTTTGGAGAAAAAATATAAGGGAGAAGGAGCTTTTGGAAGACCTCGGATTCATTTGCCAGATGATTTTGGGGAAAATATTAAGAAAATTATGAGAAAAGAAATGAGTCATGATGCCTATCGAGCACAATTGGGATTCAAACGTTCTACATATTATAAACTTGTAAAAGAGGAAAAGGAATCATGGACAAAAGGTAAATAAAAAGGAGGCGTTTGAATGGAGCATATCAAAAAATTAGGAAGACATATTTGTTGGATCATTCAGTTATTTGCTAGTTGTTATTTATTGTTTAGCATTTATCGTTTTCTTCCTATGAAATATTTCGTCGTTGTTGTGTTGTTATTAGGGTTATTACTTGCACTTGTGATCTTTATGCAGATATCTAATAAGACCAATCAAGCTGTGAAAATAGGTAGCAAAGTTTTGGCAATCGTATTAAGCGTTTTGATGCTATTTGTGAATGTGAAAATCGTTGATAAAGCACAAGAAACCATTGATAAAATATCAAATGGGAAAATAGAAACTACGGAAATTTCTGTTTTGGTAAAGAAAGATAGTCCTTATCAAAAGATCGAAGATCTAGATGGAAAATCTTTTGGAATCATGAAAGATGTTGATCGAGAAAATACAGATTTTATGTTGAATCGGTTAACAGAACTATTTCAAAATCAAATATCAAAAACAGAATATAAGAATGGAGAAGAGATGTTATCTGAATTATTAGATGATAAAACAGATGCCATCATTATGAATGAAGGATTTCGTGATAGCTTTGATTTAATTAACAATCAGTTTGAATCAGAAACTAGGGTCATTTATTCTTTGGATCGTGAAAAGGTTATTGAGAATTTAAAGAGTGCTGCAGTCACAAAAGAAAGTTTCATTGTTTACATATCAGGAATCGATACGAATGGTCCGATTACTACCACGAGTAGAAGTGATGTCAATATGTTGGTTGCGGTGAATCCGGTAAGCAAAAAGATAGCGATGGTATTTATACCTCGTGATTATTATGTACCTTTACAATGTCATGATAATGTATGTCCAACCGGTTCTATGGATAAACTTACTCATGCTGGATTATATGGTGTAGAAGTCAGTCAGGCAACGATTGAACATGTGTTAGGGATTGATATCAATTATAATGTGCGAATCAATTTTGATACGTTAACGACCATGGTAGATGCCTTAAATGGAATTGAAATAGATTCTGATAAAGATTTTATCGCATGGACAAATCATGGATGTCATATCAAAGAAGGAAAGCAACATTTAGATGGTAAATGTGCTTTGGCTTTTGCTAGAGAGCGTTATTCCTATGAATCAGGGGATCGTCATCGTGGAGAGAATCAACAGCAAGTCATTCAAGCGGTAATCAATAAATTTACAGCCAAAAATGTAATCAATAACTATGAATCGATTTTAAATGCAATTCAAGGTATGTTTCAAACAAACATGACCACAGATGAAATCACAGCATTGATTCAAATGCAAATCAATGATATGAGCAAATGGGAAGTAGAAAGCACTTTGGTAGATGGAACAGGAGATATGGTTCCTACATATTCTTATGGAAGTACACCACTGTATGTGATGAGACCTGATCAAAGTACGATCGATCAAGCTAAAAAATTAATAAAAGAAACATTGAATTAAAGTATAGCTCAAAGGATGATCATGATGATATCTTTTGAGCTTTTTTTCTTGTTGACTTACAATGAAAATATTTGTAAAGTTATAGTAGAAAGAAGGTAGAAGTAATATGTTAATTAAGAATGCAAAAATTTATACGATGGAAGAAGAGGGCATGATCGAAGGAGATATACTCATTGAACAAGGAAAGATCAAGCAAATAGGGGTTGTGAATGAAACAAGTGATGAAATCATTGACGCAAAGGGCATGTATGTGTTTCCTGGTATGGTAGAGGCACATTGTCATTTGGGTATGGAAGAAAGTGCAATTGGTTTTGAAGGAGATGATGTAAATGAAACGACAGATCCTATTACACCACATATGAGAGGAATTGATGGTTGTAATCCTATAGATGAAACAATTGTGAATGCTTGTAAAGCAGGAGTTACCAGTGTAGCAGCAGGGCCAGGTAGTGCGAATGTTATTGGAGGTACTTTTGTAGCATATAAGACGTTTGGGGTTTCTATGGATGAAATGAAAATCAAAGAATCCATTGCGATGAAAGCAGCATTTGGTGAAAATCCAAAACGGGTATATAAAGAAAAAGGAAAAATTCGTACTAGAATGAATATCGCAGCTTTATTAAGAGAAACGTTATTCCAAACAAGAGAGTATATGATGAAAAAAGAGGCAGCAAATACCGATGTTTCTAAAATGCCGGCTTATGATATGAAATTAGAAGCAATGATACCTGTTTTGAAGAAGGAAATGCCATTGAAATGTCATGCACATCGTGCGGATGATATTTTAACCGTCATAAGAATCGCAAAAGAATTTGATATTAAGGTAACATTGGATCATTGTACTGATGGCGTAGTCATTAAGAAACAGGTAAAGGAAAGTGGGTTTCCGGCAATTGTCGGTCCTTCTTTGGGTCATAAGACGAAATTTGAATTGGCAAATAAATCATTTCAAACACCGGCTATATTAAATGATGAAGGGATTTTGATTGCGATCACTACAGATTCTCCTGTTATTCCGGAAGAATATTTACCACTTTGTGCTGCTTTGGCAATGAAGGATGGTTTAAGTGAATGGGATGCATTGAAAGCAATCACTATCAACCCTGCGAAAATATTAGGATTGGATGATCGTATCGGAAGTATAAAAGTAGGTAAGGATGCAGACTTGATCATTTGTGATCGAAATTTATTAGATTTACAGAATCATGTGCATTATACCTTGATCAATGGAGCGATTGCTTATCAGAAAGCGTAAATAGAAATAGTAAAAGACACTTCAAAAAAGAAAGGAAGTGTCTTTTACTTATTAGGATAAAATTATAGTAGGATTACCTAGTCTTGAGTGGTATGATAATGGTGGAAAGAGGTGTTACGTATATGAAACTTCATTATGGTATTGTTTCTGTTGCGTCAATTACTGATCGATTTATTCATGCTGTCCAAGAAAATGAAGATGTGGTGGAAGCGATTGCTTCTAGATCTTATCAAAAGGCTTTAGATAAAGCGAAGGAATATGGGGTAGATAAGGCGTATGATACCTATGATCATATCTATCAAGATCCTGCTGTTTCCATCGTATATATATCTGTTAATAATGGAAATCATGTAAAAGAAATCAAGCAAGCATTGCGCTATGGAAAACATGTTGTTTGTGAAAAACCAATTGCCCTTTCTCAAAAGGATGCAATTGAAATTTTTTCATTGGCAAAAGAAAAACAGTGTTTTCTGATGGAAGCACAAAAAAGTATCTTTCTTCCGGTAACACAAGATATCAAAGTCATGATAGAACAACAAACCTTAGGAAAGTTACATCAAATAGAACTTAGTTCAAGTTTCCCAGAGCCTGGATCTGCCTGGTTTCATGATGTATCACAAGGTGGTGTGGTATATGGAAGTGCAAGTTATACAATAGAATATTTGGATTATTTATTATCGCCACAAAGCATCAAGGTCTCTGCAATGGGGACAAAGACGACAAGTGGAGTCTGTGATCAAGTGAGCATGAATTTCTTATTTGATGATGTGTTGGTGAATAGTCGTATTACCATGAAAGGAAACACATTAAATCATGCCATCTTTTACTTTGATAACGGATATGTGTTGGTACCGGAATATTGGAAGGCAAGATCTTATCAAATCGTGACGAAATCTGAAACAAAAACGATGCAACATCCATGTTCATATGAGATGATATATGAGGTAGAACATATTCATCAATGCATTGAAGAAGGTAACTTACAAAGTGAAGCGATGAGTGAGGCACGAAGCGTTCGATGTTGTGCATTGGTAGATCAAATCATAGATCAGCTTAAGGATCTATGAATCATGAAATATAAGGAGTTTTTATGAGAACATTAAGTTTTTTAATCAAACCTGCATCTTCATCTTGTAATTTGAAGTGTAAATATTGCTTTTATGCGGATGTGAGCGAGCATCGCCAAGTCAAAAGCAATCCGATGATGACAAAGGATACAATGCAATGTCTCATCGATCAAGCTTTTTCAGTTTTAGATGAAGATGGAGAGGTTACTTTTGCATTTCAAGGAGGAGAGCCTACAGTTGCAGGACTTTCTTACTTTCAGGCATTTTGTGCATATGCCAATGCAAAGAAAAAGAAAACGCAAACCATTCATTATGCGTTACAAACCAATGCGTATGTATTGGATGAGGCATGGTGTGCGTTTTTTCAAGAACAAGCTTTTTTGATTGGAGTATCCTTAGACGGATATAAAGAAAATCATGATTATTTTCGATTAACTACCGGGAATAAAGCAACTTATAAAACGGTAATGCATGCCATTGATTTGCTTCGAAAGTATCAAGTGAAGGTTAACATTCTAACAGTGTTGAGCAAGCAATTGGCAAGGCATCCCAAAAAGCTTTATGAATTTTATAAGAAAGAAGGTATGATGCATATCCAATTGATACCCTGTCTTACGGGTTTGGATGAAAAGGATGGCCCATTTGCATTGACACCGGAACTATTTGCGTCTTTTTATCAACAATTTTATGATTTGTGGTTGATTGAAATGAAACAGGGAATCTATCGTAGCATTGGATTATTCGATAATGTGATTCCGATGTTTGCGGATATTCCTCCATTACAATGTGGTATGTTGGGCTATTGTAGCTTACAATTTGTAGTAGAAAGTGATGGAAGCATCTATCCATGTGATTTCTATGTTTTGGATGAATATAAAGGAGGAAACCTTCATGAGATGTCGTTGATGGATATCGCATCAAGTACACCGATAAAGACCTTTTTAAAAGAAAAAAAGAAGATGAGCCCCATGTGTGATCATTGTGAATTTGTTTCCATTTGTCATGGGAATTGTAAAAGGATGAATACCCTTTATTTTCATGATGATTTTTGTGGGTATCGAGCATTTTTAAAACATGCGTATCCTACAATGATTCAAATCGCCAGACAAATACGTTAAAGATATCCTATGTCTTTTTCTTGTTCTTACAAAGATGATGTAAGAATTTATGATATCCTTTCTCTAGAAAGGCTGGTGAGCGCTATGGCAGATTTTCGCATTCATCGACAGGCAATGAAACTAGAAACGATTCTGCAACAGCTGATGCAGACAAAAGGTATTCATGAATATGAGATGGAGATCACATCCATCTATGATTCTCCGATCAAAACATGTACGGAAGTATTGAATCAAGTAACAGATATCAATAATTTAGATACGATCGATGCAATCAAACAGAAGTATTGGCCGTATCAGGAGCATGTTTTGACACAACTAGACGAAGCGTTTTGTGATACCCTTTGTGAAGATATGAAAAAATGCAGTTAATCCTGCATTTTTTTCTTTGCGATATCTAATAAATAAGTCTTTTCATTTTGTTGTGGGTCATCCAATACGATATCATATAAATAGTGTAACATATCCTTGATTTGTTTTCCCTGTAGTCCCAATGCCATCATATCATGTCCATTGACATTTAGATCCTTTATGCTAACTTGATCCTGATCTTTTTCCATCTCTTTTAAAAGCATGATCGATTCTTGTAATATATCTATTTTTTCTTTTGCTTTTTCCATGTTTTTGGCTTGATCATCTGCCATTTGTACCATCAGTGCTTGAATCGCAAAGTCAGTGTCATTATCAAACTTGGCTAAAAAGCGACGAAGGATCTTACGAGTAGGTTTTACATAATAATCATGATAATAGATCAGTTTGCAAGTACGCTCGATCGTTTTGTTATCATAATGCAGGTTTTTCATAGAAGCCTTTGCCATTTCTTCGCTGATGAGGGCATGTTTCTTATAATGAGCAATGCCATGTTCATCAAAGGTTTCCATATGGGGCTTTCCTAGGTCATGAAATACGATTGCCAACTTACTTTCTAAAGGATAGCCATCACTATGATCTAAAGCCACGTCTGTGTGTTGAAAGATATCGTAAATATGCCATGGTGTTTTTTGCTCATAGTCGTAAATGATACTATAATTAGGGATGATTTGTTCCAGAACATCATATGCTCTTAAAGTACTTAGTAATTGTTTATGATCAGATAACAACATTTGATCAAACTCGCTACGAATGCGTTCTTTACTAATATAGGATAAGGTAGAAGCCTTTTGTTTGATGGCCAATGTCAATTGTTCTTCGATATCAAAATGAAGCGTCATAGAGAAACGTAGAGCTCTTAGAATACGAAGTGCATCTTCTTCTAAGCGTAGCTTTGGGTCACCAACACTTCTAATGAGATGTTGCTCGATATCCTTCTTTCCTTGGAAAGGATCATAGAAGCCTTGTTGCGGAGCATAGGCAATGGCGTTCATTGTGAAATCCCTACGCTTTAGATCCTCTAATAAGTTCTCGGTAAAGATGACAGATGATGGGCAACGATGATCGATATATGCCTGTTCCACACGATAGGTGGTGATTTCTATGGGGAGTTTATCTACTAGTACAGTGATGGTACCATGTTGAATGCCGGTAGGGATGACCTTACAATGTGTTTGAAAGATTTCCATTGTTTCATTTGGTAAGGCGCTTGTTGTGATATCAAAATCATGAATCTCACGGTTCATGATCAAATCACGAACACATCCACCTACAAGAAATGCTTCTTTACCATGCTGATGCATGGTATGCAATACCCATTCTACTTGTTTTGGAAGACGTTGCATCTTCATCACCTCACTGTTATTATTATACACATCATTTTAAAAACAGGCTAGTAATTCTCATGAAGAAGATGTATCATTACATCGGTGATGATATGAAGAGAATAGTAGAAATCGCACATGATATATTACAAACAAAAGCAAAGCCAAATGGTGTATATGCGGACCTAACTTGTGGGAATGGTTATGATACTTGTTTTTTAGCAGGATTGAAAGATGTTAAAAAGGTGTATGCTTTTGATATACAGAAAGAAGCATTACAACAAAGTGCGATTAGATTACAAAAGATGAAGTTAGATCAACATTGTGAATTGATTCATGATGGACATGAACATATGGAGCTTTATATCAAAGAAGCGTTGAGTGGCGCTATTTTTAATTTTGGATATCTACCTCATGGCTCTACAGAAATCACAACGAAATTGGAAACTAGTATGCAAGCAGTGGAAAAAGCATTGAAGCTGTTAGAGAAACATGGTATCCTTATTTTAGTGATCTATCCAGGACATGATGAGGGGAAAAAAGAAAGTGCATATTTTTCTACATGGGTGAAAGAACTGGATTCTCATTATTATGCAACAGTAAGCTTAAAAATGGAAAACAAACAAGATGCGCCCTATTTATTGGTCGTGGAGAAGATGAGGATAACATAAGGTGAGGATATGAAAAAGAATTTTCGCATGATATTTATCATTGCAATCATTGCTGTATGCGCTTATGTGAGCGTTTCTTTTGCGTGGTTTCAAGGTGCGTTATCAAATAATCTTTTTCAAGAAAGTCAAAATCGCTTGGTGAAAGCAAATGAATCTTCTATCCATTTTATTTTACAAACATTTGATGAATTTGAAGATCAGCTAGAGCTGATTGCGGACTTCTCAACTTTATACTCTGGTGATAAGGAAGCAATTGTCAATATGTTAGAACAGATGAATGAAAAAATAGAAGAAGTAGATTATGGTATCCTTAATATAGACGGTGAGTATTATACAAGCAACGATGATGATATTGATATCGATTGGCAACAGGTACAAGACATCCTTCATCAACAACATCGTTATATTTCAGGTGTAATTTCTTTACAGGATACATCAGTTATCATCATGGCGATACCGATCATGAAAGAAGAAAAGATGGTAGGTGCTATCGTAGGTGTTTATCAGGTGGATTATCTGACCAATCTATTTGCGAATTCCTTCTTCGAAGGTATTGGTGCGACCATGATCATACAAAAAGATGGTGAGATGATCGCAAGTTATCAAGGAATGGAAAAATATGCTGATTTTTATACGATGTTAGAACAATTTCATTTTCCTAAAGATGACTATAATATGGATCAAATGATGAAGCATATGGAACGAAACGAAGATGGATTTTTAGTATATGATCAAAACGAACATCAACGTTATCTAAGTTATGCTCCGGTAGGAATCAATGATTGGTATGTGATCAATTTGGTTATGGCAGAAAGTTTATCACCAAGATTTTCGAAGATTCTTCAACAATCCATGTTGCTTGCGTTAAGCTATGCGCTTGTTTTTATGGTACTGATGTTTTTATTATATCGTGTATCTGGAAGAATGAAAAAAATACAGGAAGAGGCATTGGGCGTGCATCGTTTTGAAATGCTTGCGAAACTTCAGAAAAGTGCCATAATTTTTGAATATGATTTTAAAAAGAATTATCTGCATGTTTCAAGTAATTATGAACAAAGATTTCATATATCAGCAGAAAAGGCAAAAGATATCAAGGTTGCGGAAGGTATTTTAGTTGATAAGAAAGATCGAGATCAAATGATCCAACAAATGCAAGAACAAGGTAGTATCCAATATCAGCTTGAGCTAAGAGATAAGGAAAATGAACAGCGATGGTATGAAGTAGAGGCCGGGGTAGTATATGATGAACAACAGAAAGCAGCAAGGTTGATCGGCTTTATTTATGATATCCATCAGGCTTACTTGGAAAAACAACGATTGATGTTGAAAGCAAATACAGATGATTTAACCAAAACCTTTACCAAGTCTGAATTGCTTCATCAAATTGAAGATGCCTTATCACAAAAGCCAGAAGGGCGATATGCTATGATGTTTGTGGATTTGGATGATTTTAAGAAAGTAAATGATACGTATGGACATTTAGCAGGAGATGAGGTTCTTTCTACCTTAGGTGAACTTTTGTTGTCAAGTGTGCATGATGGATTTGTAGGTCGTTTTGGTGGAGATGAATTCGTTATTTTCTTACGCAATATCGAGGAAGAAAAATTAGGGGTGTTATGCGAACAGTTGATTCAAAAAGTACAAGAAAGAATGCCTTATCCGGTTGGAATCAGTATCGGTATTTCTATTTATGGAAAGGACGCAAATAGCGAACAGGAATTGTTAGCGCATGCGGATGCGGCATTATATCAAGCAAAAGAAGAAGGTAAAGGACGATATCATATGTATGAATGAGGGTGAAAGAATGGAAATAAAAGCGGTTATTTTTGATATGGATGGTGTATTGATCGATAGTGAGCCATCTAATTTAAAACAATTAAGTGATTTTTATGAGCTGCATGGTGTGATAGCCGAGCCTTCGTTTTTGATATCGTTGGTAGGTAGTAGCATAGAATATACCGGAGTTGAAAGTATTCATTTATTACAAAAGGATTGGAGCATTGAAGAATTTTATGAGCGCTTCGATGGATATGCAAACCAACATCCGGTAAGTTATCGTGACATATTAAATCCAGGTGTAAAAGAAACATTGCTGTGGTTGAAACAACATGGATATCGAATTGCGATCGGCAGTAGTTCTACGTTAAGCAACATTCAAAGAATGTTAGAAGAATGTGAATTGCAGGATGTATTTGATATCGTGTTTAGTGGAGAGATGTTTGCAAAGAGCAAACCAAATCCTGAAATATATCTGAGCATTGCCCAACATCTTAAATTAGCACCTTGTCAATGTATGGTCATTGAAGATAGCAGTTTTGGTATAGAAGCAGGGAAGAAAGCAGGTATGATGACGATTGCATTGACAGATCATCGCTTTGGCATCGATCAATCTAAAGCGGATGATCATATCGAATGCATACAAGATATTTGCGATAAACTTCAATAGGAAGTAGCAACGTTTAGGTGGTTTTCAAATATTGGAAATCATCTTTTTCTATATTTTAGCACTCAAGTGTTGACAGTGCTAAAATGTGTGGTATAATACAATTAGCAATCAAAGTGTTAGAGTGCTAAAAGGAGTTGATACTATGAACTTTGAAAAAATGAGTGAAAAGCTGCAGGAAGTCATTATGCAGGCAGTGGAAATCTGCAAGAACTACCAGCATACCACCATCGATACGATTCAGATGCTGAAGGCAATCTTTGAAAATGAAGTATTGGATGGACTTTTCAAACGACTGAATATAGATAAAACAAAAGCTCTTACGATCATTGATGAAGAAATGGGTAGAGTTGCGAAATCAAGCAATGTCAATCCACAATTTTCCAATGAAGTCGCAAATGCATTTAATAAGGCACAACAATGGAGCGATTTAGTACAAGAAAGCTATTTGAGTGTCGCAAGTGTTTGGATTGCGTTGATGTTCAATAAATCCTATATTTCCAAACGATTGGTCAAGACATTTTCATTGAAAGAAGATGTTTGTAAGGATGAAGAATTAAAACGTAGAGGGGGGAAGAAAATGGATACACCGAATGCAGAGAGCAATGTTGAAGCATTGACAAAATATGGTAGAGATTTGGTAGAAGATGTAAAAAACGGGAAAATAGATCCTATCATCGGACGAGATGATGAAATTCGTCGTGTGATTCAGATCCTTTCACGTAAAACAAAGAATAATCCGGTGTTGATCGGTGAACCGGGAGTTGGAAAGACCGCTGTTGTAGAAGGTATCGCTTGGCGTATCATGAAAGGTGATGTACCGGGTTCATTAAAAGAAAAAAGATTGATCGAACTGGATATGGGAGCATTGATTGCCGGTGCGAAATATCGTGGAGAATTTGAAGAGCGATTAAAAGCCATTTTAGAGGAAGTCAAGCAAGCAGATGGTGGTATCATTCTGTTTATCGATGAATTGCATAATTTAGTAGGTGCAGGTAAAACGGAAGGTAGTATGGATGCCGCAAATCTATTAAAACCTATGCTTGCTCGTGGTGAACTTCGTTGTATCGGTGCAACCACATTCCAAGAATATCGTCAATATATTGAAAAGGATGCAGCATTGGAGCGAAGATTTCAAAGAGTTATGGTCGCAGAACCTAGTGTTGAGGATACCATTAGTATATTACGTGGATTAAAAGATCGTTTTGAATCTTACCATGGAGTTAAAATCTTAGATGAAGCGATTCTTGCGGCTGCTACTCTGTCTAATCGTTATATCACTGATCGTTTCTTACCTGACAAGGCAATTGATTTGATAGATGAAGCATGTGCAACACTGCGTGTGGAAATGGAATCTATGCCACAAGAGCTAGATGAATTACAACGTAAGATCATGCAACTTCAGATTGAGGAAACAGCACTGAAACAAGAAGATGATAAAAAAGCAGTTGAACGTAGAAATGATATCAAAAAGGAATTAGAAGAGCTTCAAGCGAAAAAAGATGTTCTTTATACCAAATGGGAAGATGAAAAAGCCGAATTAGAAGAAAGCAAAGAAGCCAAAGTACAATTGGAAAAAGCAAAATTAGATTTGGAACAAGCTCAAAATGAAGCTCGTTATGAAGATGCGGCAAGATTACAATATGATACCATTCCACATTTAGAAAAACTGATTGCACAACAAGCAGATAAGGAAAAAGGTGAAGATACCTTAATTCAAGAAATTGTAAACGAAGAATTGATTGCGCAGATCGTTAGTAAATGGACCGGTGTTGAGGTAAGTCGTCTGGTAGAAAGCGAACGTAAGAAATTATTGCATTTAAAAGAAGCTTTACAAAAACGTGTCATCGGACAAGATAATGCATTAGAACTTGTTTGTGATGCCATCCTTAGAAGCAAGGCACAAATACAAGATGAACATAGACCAATCGGAAGTTTCTTGTTTTTAGGACCTACCGGTGTCGGTAAAACTGAGGTCGCAAAAGCACTTGCACAACAGTTGTTCGATAGTGAAAGTCATATCGTTCGTATTGATATGAGTGAATATATGGAAAAACATAGTGTGTCAAGATTGATCGGAGCTCCTCCAGGATATGTTGGTTATGATGAAGGTGGACAATTGAGCGAAGCGGTACGTAGAAACCCTTATTCTATCGTATTATTCGATGAAGTTGAGAAAGCTCATCCGGATGTATTTAATGTATTGTTACAGATACTGGACGATGGTCGTATCACAGACAGCAAAGGTGTAACCGTTGATTTCAAAAACACATTGTTGATCATGACAAGTAATTTAGGTAGTCAATATGCATTTGATGGAGCACAACGTGATGAAAAATATATGAATGAAGTTAAGCAATACTTCAAACCGGAATTCGTAAACCGTATCGATGAAATCATCGTGTTCAATGCATTGGATAGCGAAATGCTGGATCAGATTGCTCATAAGTTTATGAATGAATTGACAGAAAGGTTACAGAAAAAGGATATCACTTTGAACGTCAGTGATGCTGTTTATCGAAATATCGCAACGTTAGGAGTGGATGCCGTTTATGGTGCACGACCAATGAAACGATATATTCAGCGTAATATCGAAACCTTGATTGCACGTAAGATGATCGAGGGAAATGCCGGTAAAGATGATGTCATTACTTTAGATGTAGAAGATGGTGAATATGTAGCTCATATTGAATCTTGTGCATAAAGAAAAAGCACCTCAAACCTTAGATAAGGAATGAGGTGCTTTGTGTATTAAGATGATCAACGTTTCGCAGATTGTGCCATTTTGAAATAGGTATGGCGTTTCCCACGTAATACAATAGACATTTCCATGATGTTTTCCGGTAATGCGATACCACCCCAGCCTGCATCACCAATGTGTTGAATGTCTACTCCAGCACGTTTAGAAGATAATGCAAATTCACGAATGGTCGCTGCATCACTTGTTTCCTGAGAAGTGCCGATTGCGGTCATAGCCAATGCATCATGGGCATGAATGCGATTACAAGCTTCATGAATCATAGCTTCTTGTAAACCAGGTACCGTGCCACATGCAGGCATTAAAATAACGTCAGCACCGGCTTTCACAAAGTCATCAATGCTTTCCAGATCAATGACTGGCTCATCTACTCCTGCAGCATGCATTTTGCCAGCTATGATCAAGCCGGAAAAAGATTGTTTGGCTTCTTTGATCGCTTCAGCAATCTTTGCATTTGTCACACCGGTACCAGGATTTCCGGTTAAACAAAGGAACCCAAAGCCCAGTTTTTCCGCAGCTTCATATGTTTCTTTACATGCGGTTCTTCCTTTACATATATCGATTCGACGTTCCATCATATTGGCTTGCAGATCTACAGGCTCCAGATTGACACCAATGGGTCTACCTGATAGCTCCCTTAATGTCATGATCGGATCATCACTTTCTGGTATACCATAAATCATCGGATGAAATACATCAAATCCATTCAATAAAACCATATCGGAACCAAAGGATGCCGCTAGTTCTGCATTAGAAACAGAACCTAACATTGGCTGTACGGTACTAACCGTTTCAGTAAGGATCACTCTACCTTCACTTGCCGCAATAGCCGCCTTTAACTCTTGTCCATTCATTGCCAGCACTTCACTTGGCTGGCAGCTTAATAATCGTTTCATAAACACCTTCCTTTTTCCTATATTTTATATGCATCATCATAGCATAGTTTTGTTTTAGAAGAGATGTAGCTGATTTCCCAGTGATAGGAAGGAAATGTATAATTATGTGGTTTTGTGTTATTTATTTCACAAAACTTGAATTTTTTCCTTGATAAGTATAAACTATATGTCAGGTGTATCTGAAGGGAGTTTTTCATAATGTTTGGTTATGTTGTGGTCAATCGCTCAGAGTTAAAGGTAAAAGACTTAGATGTCTACCAATCCTTTTATTGTGGTCTATGTCAAAGCTTACATCAGCATTATGGAAGAATCGGACAGACAACCTTAAATTTTGATATGACATTTCTTGCGATCTTATTGAGTGGTCTATATGAGCCTGATGAGGAAACTAAGGATTTTCGCTGTGGGTTACATCCTACAAAAAAACGCTTGATACGTTCAAATGATTGTATTAGTTATGCCGCAGATATGACCATTTTATTAACTTATATGAAATGTGAAGATGATTGGAACGATGATAAGAAAGTGAGTAGGCTTGCTTATGAAAAGCTTCTATCCAAAGGATATCATCGATTAAAAACAACGTATCCAAAAAAGCTCACACGTATCAATAAAGCAATGAGTGAGCTAAGTCGTCATGAGAAAGAAAATCTAAAGGATATCGATCAAATGTCTTCTTTATTTGGCAAGGTCATGGGTGAGATATTAAGTTATCGTGAGGATGAATGGAAAGATGCACTTTATCGTCTTGGAGATTATCTAGGAAGATTTATTTATCTGTTAGATGCTTATGATGATGTGGAAGATGATATCCAACATGATCAATATAATCCATTCAAAGATGATTTTGGTGAATCTTATTTTGAAGAACGCTCTAAAATGATTTTGGAAACAATGGTAGCAGAAGCTTCCATCGAATTCGAAAAACTACCGATTTTGAAATATGCTGATATTCTTCGCAATATTCTATATTCAGGAATCTGGACAAAATATGAAATGATTAGAAAGAAAAGATTAGGTGATGATGATGGATCCATATAAGATATTAGGTGTATCAAGAGATGCAAGTGATGATGAAATAAAAAAAGCATATCGTTCCTTGGCAAAAAAATACCATCCCGATGTCAATAAGGAAGCGGGAGTGGAAGAAAAATTCAAACAAATACAAAATGCATATGATCAAATCATGGAGGCTAGAAAACGTGGAGATACCGGCAACTTCTGGGAAAATAGCAATAGCTATGGTGGAGGCTATGGATCTTATGGTGGCTCTGCCTCTCAGCAATATCAGACCATCATCTCTTATCTGAATATGGGCGCTTATGCACAAGCCTATCAAATCCTTCAAGGAATGAGCAATCGAGATGCTGCATGGTATTACTTTAACGCCATTGCCAATTATGGAATGGGAAATCAAATCGCTGCTTTAGAAAATGCTCAAAAGGCATGTGAAATGGATCCGCAAAATCAACAATATCGTCAACTATATGCACAGTTATCTAGTTCACGTTCACAATATCGTAATATGCAATCTCCTTTTGGTGCATCCGGTAGCAATCTTTGTTGTCAGCTTATTCTTTGTAATATGTGTATGGGTGGGGGATGTGCACCACTTTGTTGCTGTTTATGATAAAAGATGCTCTTTGTCTAGTCAGATAAAGAGTTTTTTCTTGTTGCTTTCTTGACTTTATAGATAATATGAGTATGATATATATGTGAAAATTAGTTTAAGATAACATTTTCGAAAGGTTGGTATTGCATGACAACATTAGATAAAATTAAGCCGGGACAAGGGGGAACCATTATCAGCGTAGGTGGAGAAGGGGCATTACGTAGAAGACTTTTGGATATGGGACTGACTCCGAAAACAAAGATTTTTGTGAATAAAGTAGCACCAATGGGAGATCCAATGGAGTTAAATTTAAGAGGCTATGTATTAACATTACGATTACAGGATGCAAATAAGATCGAAGTAGAAAGAGAGGAAGTTGCATGAGTGAGGTATTGATTGCGCTAGCAGGTAATCAAAACTGTGGAAAGACCACGCTATTCAATGCATTGACAGGTAGTAATCAGCATGTAGGAAACTTCCCAGGCGTTACCGTAGAAAAAAAGATGGGAACCATCAAGAAATTCAAGGAAGCAAGCTTGGTCGATCTTCCCGGAATTTATTCTTTATCACCTTATACAAGTGAGGAAGTAGTTACTCGTGACTTTATATTAAAAGATCAACCAAATCTTATCGTCAATATCGTGGATGCAACCAATATTGAACGTAACTTATATTTATCGCTTCAATTAATGGAATTAAACACGCCGATGGTGATAGCGTTAAATATGATGGATGAAGTGATAGAGAGTGGCAATAGTATTGATGTAGAAAAGTTAAGCAAACATCTGCAAATACCAATTGTGCCGATCAGTGCCAGCAAAAATGAAGGTATAGATGAACTGATTCGTGTGATGAAAAAAGAAATCAAGGAAAAGGAACAGGCAGTACATTTAGATTTTTGTCAAGGAGAAGTACATCGAGCCATACATTCCATTGCGCATATCATAGAAGATCATGCGAAAGCAGCCGGATATCCAACTCGTTTTGCGGCAACAAAGCTCGTCGAAGGTGATGAACCGATGCAAAAGGCACTTGTGCTTCATCAGGATGATTTGGATATCATTGAAAAAATCGTCAAGAGCATGGAGGATGCATTAGGTACAGATCGAGAAGCAGCGCTTGCGGATATGCGTTATACGTATATTGAAGAGCTGGTCAAAGATTGTGTCATCAAGCATCATAATTCTATGGCTCAGATGAGAAGTGAAAAAATCGATCGTTTTTTAACGCATAAATATCTTGGTATTCCTATTTTTATCGGCATCATGTTATGTATTTTCTATTTGACCTTTGGACCAATAGGTGGTACCCTACAAGCATGGATGGAAGATTTGATTGGGTTGGCCACAGATGGATTAAGCCAAGGTTTGTTATCGCTTGGTGTCAGTGAATGGCTACATGCGTTGATCATTGATGGTATTTGTAATGGTGTAGGTAGTGTACTATCTTTTCTACCGGTCATCGTCACTTTGTTTTTCTTTTTATCTTTGTTGGAAGATAGTGGGTATATGGCACGTGTTGCATTTGTCATGGATAAGCTCCTTCGTAAGATCGGTTTAAGTGGGAAAAGCTTTGTGCCTATGCTCATTGGCTTTGGCTGTAGTGTACCTGCAATCATGTCCGCAAGAACGTTATCTTCCCAAAGAGATCGTAAGATGACGATCATCGTGACACCGTTCATGTCTTGTAGTGCAAAGCTACCGATTTATGGAATGATGACAGCGGCGTTTTTCCCTGAACATACTGCCTTGATACTGATTTGTGTTTATATCATCGGTATCGTGGTCGCAATATTATCGGCCTTGCTTTTGAAAAGCACGTTGTTTAAAGGAGAGTCGGTGCCATTTGTGATGGAATTACCGGCTTATCGTATTCCGGCTGCGAAAAGTGTAATGCTTCATATGTGGGAAAAGGCAAAAGACTTCTTACGTAAAGCATTTACGATCATCTTTGTCGCAAGTATCGTTATTTGGTTTTTACAAAGCTTTAATTTTGCATTTGATTTTGTGGAAGATTCCAGTACCAGTATGTTAGCTAGTGTCGGTTCATGGATCTCTCATATCTTTGCGCCACTAGGCTTTGAGGATTGGCGTGCTAGTACTGCACTAGTCACCGGTATTACCGCAAAAGAAAGTGTAGTGTCTACGTTATCCGTATTGACCAATGCAACAAGTGATGCAGGCTTAAGCAGTGCATTACAAACCATTTTTACTCCGGTATCAGCCTTTGCTTATCTTTGTTTTACGGTACTGTATATGCCATGTGTGGCAGCGTTTGCCGCAACCAAACGTGAACTGGGTTCTATGAAACAAGCACTTGCAACCGTTGCTTATCAAACCGGAGTGGCATATATCGTTGCATTGATCGTTTATCAGATTGGAAGTATGATTTTCTGAACATAATAAGTACTAGTTCATATCCTGTTAGTGAGGTGTGATTATGAATCTGATCGATATGATCGTCATACTTGTGATTTTCCTATTGCTTGTGCTTATCTTTTATGTCACAAGACCGAAAAAAAACAAACATGGCGGGTGTGTAGGTTGTAGCAGTGATTGTCATAGCTGTAACAGTTTTTCTCATTTATATGAAGAATATAAAAAGGATAACGAAAACGAAAAGAAGGAATAGCTAGAAGGAGTCTTCGGATTTCTTCTTTTTTATTTCTTTTTTATTTCTTGGTGTGTTTCAAAGAAATGAATGAAAATGAATCATTTCGTGATATAATGAGCTAGAAGAAGCTGGAGGTGATTACATGATCAAAACCTATCGTAACCATACACCAAATATCGATACTTCCGTTTATCTTTCAACGGATTGTGTCATCATTGGAGATGTGACCATAGAAAAAAATGCATCGGTATGGTTTCAAACTGTAATTCGTGGAGATAAGGATCATATTCATATCAAAGAGGGAACCAATATACAAGATAATTGTACCCTTCATACGGATCCGAAACATCAATTGGTCATCGGAAAAAAGGTAACTGTAGGACATAATGCAGTGATACATGGAGCAATCATTGATGATGAAGTATTGATCGGCATGGGGGCAATCATTTTGAATGGAGCAAGAATCGGAAAACATAGCGTGATAGCTGCCGGAGCTTTGGTAAAGGAGAACCAAATCATCCCAGAACGTTCCTTGGCAATCGGTTGTCCCGCAAAAGTGATACGAGAAGTAAGCGAATCGCAGATACAAGATATCTTGGATAATGCAACGCACTATGAGGAATTGGCAAAAGAATATAAGGAAATGAGGTAAAGAAATGGACGAACATAAAAAGACGATCCTTCGTTTGCATATGGAACAAGCAAAAAAGGCATTAGAAGAGCATCATATCAAAACTTTTATTGTAAAGGATCAAAAAGAGGCATGTAGTTTGGCGAATTCTTTGATTAAGGATAAGGAAAAGGTAAGTGATGGTGGTAGTATGACCTTATCTGAAATCGGATTATCTGATATGTTAAAGAAAAGAGACATCACTTATATTTCACATAATGAACCTTTGAGTAAAGAAGAAAGTGAACAAGAGGCACATGATGCGTTTTTCGCAGATACTTTTATTTGTAGTAGCAATGCTGTAACCATGGATGGAGCATTGATCAATGTAGATGGTCATGGAAATCGGGTAGCGGCAATGATCTATGGACCAAATCAAGTCATCGTCATTATCGGTAGCAATAAATTGGTAAAAAACGAAGAAGAGGCCAAAAAACGGATACAAAGTATGGCAGCACCGGCAAATTGTGTAAGATTAAAACGAGCTACTCCATGTGTGAAATTAGGAAGCTGTCAAGATTGTCATAGCAAGGATCGAATCTGTAACTTTTATGTAAAAATAGAATATGATATGTATGATCGTTTACGTGTGATCTTGATGGAAGAAGAAGCAGGTTATTGATCATAAATTCGAAGTCGGTAGTGTTTCAATAGAGTTGGATAAGCTATCGGCTTTTTTCTTTTATCTTTTTCTTTCCTCTATTTTATGTTACAATAAAATAAATGATAGCGCTATCAAAGATAGCGAGGAGGTATGATGATGGCAATCTATATTTGTGAGATATGTGGTTATGTATATGATGAAGAAAAGGAAGCTGTCCATTGGAGTCAATTATCAAGCGATTGGAAATGTCCATTATGTACAGCACCTAAGGATTGTTTTAAAAAACAAGAAGAGGTAGCAGTAACAAAGCAACCTGAAAAGGAAGAAACTTCTTCTCTTAAAATTCAGAATGGTTTTGCAAAACATGAGGATACAAAAGAGCAACAAATGCAACTCATTCATGAAATGGCTATCGAGGGTCATAGTCGTATTGAAGCTATGTGTACACAATTACCAGTACCGGATTGGAAACATATTTTGTTATTGGGAGGACAACTGGCTCATCCACCTTTGCCAGATAAAGCAAAGGTAACGACGCAGACCATCATTGGAACACATGCAAAGAAACCGATGGTGCTACAACATCCTGTTTATGTTTCTCATATGTCCTTTGGAGCCTTGTCCAAAGAAGCAAAGATCGCCTTAGCAAAGGGCTCTGCAATGGTTCAAACAGCACAATGTAGTGGCGAGGGAGGTATTTTACCTGAGGAACAAGAACAAGCATATCGATATATATTTGAATATGTACCGAATCAATATAGTGTTACCGATGAAAATTTAAGAAATGCGGATGCAATTGAAATAAAGATAGGACAAGGCAGTAAGCCCGGTATGGGAGGACATCTACCAAAAGAAAAGGTAACTAAGGAAATTGCGGCTATTAGAAATAAACCATTAGGACAAGATGTAATTTCACCAAGTCGCTTTGAAGAATTGAAACAGAAGGATGATCTTAAGGCAATGGTGGATATGCTAAGAGAACGATCACAGGGAAGACCAATTGGAATTAAGATTGCAGCCGGAAGAATAGAAGAAGATTTGGATTGGATCGCCTATGCGAATCCTGATTTTATAACCATTGATGGTAGAGGCGGTGCTACCGGAGCATCTCCAAAATATTTAAAAGATAATACGACTGTTCCTACGATGTATGCACTTGCTCGTGCAAGAGCTTATATGGATGCTCATCATATGACACAACAATTGGTAATGACCGGTGGTTTTCGAACAAGCGGTGATATGATAAAAGCCATTGCAATGGGAGCAGATGCGATAGCTATTGCAAGTGCAGCTATGATGGCCATTGGCTGTCAACAATACCGCATTTGTCAAAATGGAAAATGTCCTATGGGGATTGCAACTCAAGATGAAGAATTGAGAAAGCGATTTGATATAGAAAAAGGTGCTGCTCGCTTAGGAAATTATTTACATGTATTGTTAGAGGAATTAGCATCCTTTGCTAGAGTATGTGGCTATGAGGATATCCATGAGCTAAGCAAAGCTGATTTATGTACTACAGATGATGAAATAGCTAAATATACAGGTATTCAGCATTGTTGATTGTTTAGAATTGCTACGATAAATTTCGTAGCTTTTTTATTTACTTTATTAAAGTGCCCATAATTTGATTAGGATCAAAAATGAAAGGAAATTTGAAGAATTTGGCCAAAAAATATAAGTTTTTTTAATAATTGATACAAATGCAAAGTTTTGTGCTATCATATCTACCATAAAAAATGAAAGGGGGCTTGTGGTGATGGTCATAGTATTTCATAGTGATTAAAGAATATCGTACTTTGTTTTGATCAAAACATTGGTGATGAATGAGTATCGTTAACAAAATTTGATGTGTTTCAGATCATAAAAAGTATGTAAAATTTTCTTTATCTATTTACATTTTATGGTTAACTCAGTATAATATGATTGTAGGATAGGTATATCCA